>JAVBSD010000106.1:0-5704 GCA_031547325.1 Victivallaceae bacterium
CGTCCCCTCCGCCCCCGGTCCTTTCGCGCCCCCCCCCCGGGGCGGCGCCTCCCCCGGTGCGCCCCCCCCCGCCGCTATTTTGTGACTCCATCGAAAAATTTTCCAATTTTTTCGGCCGCCGCTATTGACTTTCGCGTCGACATGAGTTATAATGTATTTAGAATCACATGAACACACCAAGGCATCATAACCGATGAACAGGCAGCTCAAGTACAATGAAATGCGACTCTCGATCCTCGAACACGTCGCCCGTTCCGGCTTGAAGGTCGGCGACAAGCTGCCGCCGGAACGCGAATTGCTGACCCGGCTGGACTGTTCGATCGCCACGGTGCGGAGCGCGCTGCAGAGCCTGGCCGACGAGGGCTTCATCCGCAAGGTCCACGGCGTCGGCAGTTTTCTGGAAAGAACCCTCGACCATTCGCCGATCTCCGGCTCGGTCATGCTCCTCAACATCACCCGCTTCCCGCGTTTCGAGCACATCGCGATCGAAGGGCTGAACAATATCCGCGACCACTTGCGCACCCACGGCCTGGCGCTGGACTACATCGAGAGCCACACCATCGACTCCAACATCGTCACCCGCGCCCGCGGCTGCCTCGGCATATTGCTCTACGGCTGGGTCACGGCGGAGCACGCGGCCACGCTGCGGGCGCTCAAGCTGCCGATGCTCCTGGTCGGCAACGTGCCGAAAATTCCCAACCTCCCCCAGATCCGCCTCGACAACGCCGGAGCGATCCGGCTGCTGGCCGAAACCATGATCCGGCGCGGCTGTCGCCGCCTCGCGCTGTTGAACGCCCCGGACGATTTCTACGGCCACGTGGAGTTCGCCAAAGGCTTCCGCGAAGCATTGACCGGAGCCGGACTGGAATGCCGCTCCGAAGACATCGTGACCCGTTCCGACGAGACCTACATCGCCAATCTGCGCGAATTCTTCGGCCGCATCGGCAACTACGACGGCGTGATCGTCGAGACCGGCAACCTCTTCCCCTTCCTGGCGGCCAACTGGAAGCTGGCCCTGCCGCATAAGCCCCTGATCGGCGTCGGCCCCCTGCTGCCGGAACAGCTCGCAGTGGCGGAATTCGTCTACGATCCGGGCAATGAATTCATCCTGAGCACCTTCACCGATTCGATGTACCTCAAGGCGGCGCAGCTCCTGACCGAATATGTGCTGCTGCGCAAACCCCTGAAATCGTTCGTACTGGCCCCGCACATCCGGGACCGCTGACCAATAACTTCAATCACAGGGAGAAATGATGAAAAAGAAAAGAATTTTCACGCTGATAGAGCTGTTAGTCGTGATCGCGATTATCGCAATCCTCGCCAGCATGCTGCTGCCGGCCCTCTCCAAGGCCCGCGCCGCCGCCCAGGCCATCAAGTGCGTCAATAATGTCAAGCAATGGGGTCTGGCGCTCAATCTCTACGCCGGCGACTGGGACGATTACGTTACACCGTGGAACGATTATTCAAACGCCTCCAGCGGAGTCGGCTGGGTCTCCAACATGATCACTTACGTCGGCGGCGCCTCCTGGGACCCCGCCTCCGCAACCAATTCCGGCATCATCTATTGCCCATCGGTGGACGCTCCGGAACTCGACAATATCAAAAGGACTCCCACTTACATCTACACCGGACGGATGTACGACGCCGGCATTGCGGGATACAAACTCAGAAAACTCAGCAATTGTCCCAATCCGTCGGACATGGTGATGCTGATCGACGGCAACTGCTTCTGGTACAGCGACAGGGTTTATGCCCAGTTCGATCCGCCGGTGAGTATGGTCAACCCCCAGTTGGACAACACACGCCATAACTCCAGAACCTCCTCGATGCACCCCGACGGCCATGTCTCCTCAATCAATATGCCGAATGAATATGCCGGTAAAGAGACTAAGGTGTGCAACGATCTTCAATACATCCGCGACATGGATGGCAACCTGCTGTGGCAATGACCATGCGCCGAAAGCTTTTGATTCTGGCGATCGCGGCGCTGGGCTGGAGCCTCTCCGCAGCCGAAACCCGGGTCATTGCGCTGAGTTCCGACGCGGTCCCGGCGGAACGAACCGCCGCCCGCGAGCTGCAACGCTTTATCGCCGCGATGACCGGCGAGGAATTGCCCGTGGTGGTCGACGACCGTCCGGAAGGACCGGCCATCCTGGTCGGTCAATCGCCGGAAATCGCCGCGTTGCTCAACGTGGATTTCGAGCGGATGCGGCCGGATGAAATCAGCGTCCGGTCGGCAGGAGACAAACTGGTGGTAACCGGAGCCCGGCCGCGCGGGACCCTTTACGCCGCGTATTCGCTGCTGGAGGAGGTGTGGGGCGTCGAATTCTGGACGCCGCTGGAGACCGATGTCCCGCAAAAAAGCATCCTCAATTATGACGGCATCGACTTGAACTACGCGCCGCCTTTCCAGATCCGGGACGTCTATTCGGTCGGCTCGTTGTGGGCCTACTCCGAATTCGCGGCCCGTCTCCGCAGCAACGGCTCCATGTCGGCGGCATCGGAGGAATACGGCGGCGAGGAGTCGGTTCTGGGCTTCTGCCATACCTTTGACCGGATCCTGCCCGCCGCTGAATTGCTTGGCAGCCATCCGGAATGGTTCAGCTTGGTGAATGGCGTGCGGGTTGGCGGCCTCAGCACCGGGCAATTGTGCTTGAGCAACCGGGAAATGCGCGCCGAATTCATCCGCCGCGCCGGACAATGGCTGACGGAGAATCCTTGGGCGACGGTGATTTCGATCTCCCAAAACGATACCAAGGAACAGTACTGCCAATGCCCGGAGTGCCTGCGCCTGACCGAACGTGAACAAGGCCGCCAGTCCGGCGTATTGCTGGATTTCGTGAACGAAGTCGCAATCGCCCTGGAAGCCCTCCGCCCCGGAGTTCAGATCGAAACCCTGGCCTATAATTACACTCTGGAGCCGCCATTGGTCACCATGCCGCGCTCCAATGTCATCATCCGGCTGTGCGTGGTCGACGCCAATGTCGGATTCCCTCTGGAATCCGGCGTCAACGCGTCCTTCGACAGCATCCTGACCGGATGGGCGCGAGTCTGCGACAAGATCGCGGTGTGGCAGTATCTCACCAATTTTTGGAATTATTTCCTGCCGCAGCCCAATCTGCGGGCCATGGTCCGCGACTTCAATTACTTCCGCCACCGCAACATCGTCAGCGTCTTCGCCCAGGGCGACGCCTTGTCCTCCGCGACCGGAGGCGACCTGGTACCGCTGCGGACCTGGCTGACCGCCAAGCTGCTGTGGAACCCCGACCTCGATCCACACCAGTTGATCCGACGTTTCCTGAACGGCTATTACGGCGCCGCCGCCCCGCACCTGCTCCGTTATCTCGACATCATTCACGGCGAACTGGACCGAACGCCAACGCCGATCATCAGTTTTTATATGAACGACACCGACGGCTGGCTGTCGATGGAAGCGCTGCTGGAAGCCCGGCGGGCAACCGCCGCCGCGCGGGAAGCCGTCCGCCATGATCCGGTGTTGTCCGGACGGGTGGCCCTGGCGGGGTGCCCGATCGAATACGCGCTGTTGCTCCGTTCGGAGGTGGCCGAAGCGCCGGAACGATACGGATTCACCTTCGAACAATTGCAAGCCCTCGCGACGGCAACGCTGGCCGTCAACGAAGCCGACGATCCGGCGTGTTACCGCGAAGGCGGCCGCTTCGCCAATTTCGCCATGCAGATCCGCGCCCGCTACCGGCTCCTGCCGTCGGCCGACCCCGCGGAATTGCCGGAAGCCCTCCGCGACGTGGACCCGGCAAAAGCGGCGGTACTGAAGCACAAGTCGTTTCAGGTCTTCGAGGTCGCCAACCAGGTCACGGAGATCGAAGATCCCGCCGCGCTCGGCGGATGGGCCTGGCGTCACAGCACCGGCCACCGGAACTGGAATATCCAGCACGACCTGGGCTCCTTCGCCGGAACCTGGCGGATCTACGCCGTCGTCCGGCTGGAAACCGCGAACGGACAGCAGGCGGAAGGCCCCGCCGTGCTGCTGGGAATTTACAGCGGACCGAATTCGGGCGACGGAATATTCTTCGACGCGCGACAGTGGCCCGACGCCGGCTACCGCTGCGTCGACCTCGGGGAATACGAACTCGGCGGGAAGGATATCTTCTACTCCGCGCCGGTCCCCAACCCCGCGGTGACCGGAATCGTCGTCGACCGGCTGGTTCTGGTGCGGCCGTAACAGCACAAAAAGTCAATTCATCGCACAAACGGGGATTTGGCATTTGCTGCGCCGTGCTCCATATTAACTCCAGGGAAACCTCAACCCCAGGGAGAATATGGACATGGCGATCAAAATTACTTTCCTCGGAGCCGGCAGCCTGACCTTCACCCGCCGGCTGGCCACCGACATCCTCGGCGTGCCGGAGCTCGGCGGCGCGCACATCGCGCTCTACGACATCGACGCGCACAATCTGGATATGATCCACCAGGTACTGACCCGCGACGCCGCCGCCGCCGGATTGCCGGCCCGGATCACCGCCACCCTCGACCGGGCCGAAGCGCTTCGCGACGCCGATTACGTGATCTGCTGCATCCGCCAGGGCGGCCTCGAAGCTTTCCGGCTCGACGTGGAGATTCCCCTCAAATACGGCGTCGACCAGTGCGTCGGCGACACCCTGTGCGCCGGCGGCATCATGTACGCCCAGCGCACCATCCCGGAGCTGCTCAACTTCTGCGCCGACATCCGCGCCTATGCCAAACCCGGCGCGCTGCTGCTGAATTATTCCAACCCCAACGCCATGAACACCTGGGCCTGCAACCTCTACGGCAAAGTCCCGACCGTCGGGCTGTGCCACGGCGTCCAGGGCGGCGCCTGGCTGATCGCCAACGCGCTGAAAGCCGACGTCAACGACCTCGACTACATCTGCGCCGGCATCAACCACCAGACCTGGTACATTCAAGTCAAGCTCAAGGGCCGATTGATCGGCGCCGACGAGCTGATCGCGGCGATGGAGGCCCACCCGGTCATCTCCGTCCAGGAAAAGGTGCGCATCGACATGTTCAAGCGCTTCGGCTATTTCACCACCGAATCCAACGGCCACGTCTCCGAATACGTCCCCTGGTACCGCAAACGCCGCGATGAAATCGCCGACTGGATCAGCCTCGACGCCTGGATTCACGGCGAAACCGGCGGCTACCTGCGCCATTGCATCGAAGAACGCGACTGCTTCGAACGCGATTTCCCGAAAATCATGCAGGACCCGCCCGCCGAAATCGGCAGGGAACGCAGCCATGAACACGGTTCGCGCATCATCGAAGCACTGGAGACCAACCGCGTCTACCGCGGCCACTTCAACGTGGTCAACGCAGGGTACATCACCAACCTGATGGACGGCTGCGTGGTCGAAGTCCCCGGCTACGTCGACCGCAACGGCATCGGCATCCCGGTGGTCGGCGACCTGCCGATGGCCTGCGCCGCGACCTGCGCGGTCAGCGTCCGGGTGCAGCAGATGGCGATGGAGGCCGCGGTCAAAGGCGACGTGACGCTGCTCAAACAGGCGATGCTCCACGACCCCTTGACCGCGGCGGTGCTCAACCCGCCGGAAATCTGGGCGCTGACCGACGAAATGCTCCGGGCCCAGGCCCAATGGCTGCCGCAGTACCGCGACGCCCTTGCAAAATCCTGAACCGGGCGCTATATTTAACACTCAAAAAGAGGATCTGGCCTTGAATCAACTCTCTC
>JAVBSD010000097.1:0-3587 GCA_031547325.1 Victivallaceae bacterium
GGCGTTCGAGGCAGGCGCGCAGCCGCCCGCCCTCCGGCGACACCGGGGCAACGGCCTTTCCCTCGGCACGGAACCGCCCCAGCTCGGCGATGATTCCGGCGATGACCTCGACCGCCACGGCTTCCGGCGCATCGCCCTCCGGCGCGGCGATCCGCGCCAGCCCCCTCCGGAACCGCTCCCCGAGCGGACAATCCGGGAAGTGACAGCAGCCCGCAAGGCCGTAGGCGTCGATCATCTGTCCCACCAGGTCGCCCGAAACATTGAACCAGTACTTGACCCACGGGTCCCCGGCGCTGGAGGCGTAACAGTGACGGCTCCAAGCCGGCACCAGGTAGACGTCGCCCGCTTTCGGATGACAGCTCCGTCCATCGACCACCAGCGTGCCGCGGCCGGATTCGACGTACTCGAAAACGTAGGTCGGATTCATCTCCCGTTCGATGCGGTAGCTTCCGTCGCAGTAGGAAACCCCCGCCAGCGACAGCCGCAACGGCGCCTCTTCCGGCGGCGGAACCGGGATGACAAACTCTTCACGCATGTTTATTCCGTCCATCAAATCGGGTGATGAAAGCCATTTCAATTTCCGGCACAAAGAATATATTATCGAAACCGCAAAAATTCAACCCGGAGGAACCCCCATCATGCCGCAAAACGCCATCCCCCGCCCGGAACACCCGCGGCCGCAATTCCGCCGCGACGCCTGGGTCAACCTCAACGGCGTCTGGGACTACACCTTCGACTTCGGCAATTCCGGCGCCGACTTCGGCCGCGAATGGCACAAATCGACCGGCTTCGACGCCGAAATCACCGTGCCGTTCGCCCCGGAAAGCGCGCTCTCCGGCGTCAACCACCGGGATTTCATTCCGGCGATCTGGTATCACCGCCGCATCGCCATTCCCGCCGGTTGGGAAGGCAAGCGCATCCTCTTCCACGCCGGAGCCGTCGACCAGATCGCCACGGTGTGGATCGACGGGCGGGAAGCCGGCGTCCATTACGGCGGCACGGTCTCCTTCACCTTCGACATCACCGCGTTGGTCACGCCGGGACGCGAACACCACCTGGTGCTCCGCGCCGCCGACGACCAGCGTTCCGGCCGTTTCGGCGCCGGAAAACAGTCGCCGCTCCACGGTTCGCACGCCTGCAGCTACACCCGGACCACCGGCATCTGGCAGACGGTGTGGCTGGAAGCGGCGGCGCCGGAGGGCCTGGCCCGCTGCCGGATCGTTCCCGACCTCGACAACGGCGCTTTCGCCTTCCTCCCCGAATGGTTCGCCGACTGCCGAAGCCGGCGCTGGCGCATCGAAATCAAGGCCGGCGGCACTGTGGCCGCCGCCGCTGAATTCGCCGCCGGAACCGCCGCGCCGGTCATTCTGAAGCTGTCGGAAATCCACCCCTGGGCGCCCGGCGCCCCCTTCCTCTACGACGTAACCTACACCGTCCTCGACGCCGGCGGCAACGAACTCGAACGCGTCGAAAGCTACGCCGGACTGCGCAAAATTTCCGTCGAAGGCGACCGCATCCTGCTCAACAACCAACCGCTCTTCCTGCGGCTGGTGCTCGACCAGGGCTACTACCCCGACGGCAACTGGACCGCTCCGGACGACGCCGCGCTGAAACGCGACATCGAAATCGCCATGGCCGCCGGCTTCAACGGCGCGCGGCTGCACCAGAAGGTCTTCGAAGAACGCTTCCACTATTGGGCCGACCGCCTCGGCTACCTGACCTGGGGGGAATCCTCGAGCTGGGGCCTCGACCTGGATTCCGCCGAAGCGCGGGGCAACTTCCTGCTCGAGTGGCAGGAGATCGTCATCCGCGACCTCAACCACCCGTCGATCATCGCCTGGACGCCGCTCAACGAATCCCGGCCGCCGGATCCGGCGCTGCTGCAAGCGATCTTCCCGACGCCGGCCAAGCTCGAAATCTACCGCCGCTGGGTCCGCGACCTCTACGACGCCACCAAACGCATCGACCCGACCCGGCCGGTCAACGACTCCTCCGGTTACCTCCACGTCAAAACCGACCTGTGGACGGTCCATCTGTACCGCCCCGACGCGGCGCAGCTGGCCGAAGCCCTCTTTCCGGCCGCCGGCGGCGTCTACCGCCACGCCCCCGACTTCGAAACCGGCTATCGCGGCCAGCCCTACCTCAACGATGAATTCGGCGGCTTCATGTTCATTCCGCCCGAACGCGCCCGGTTCGCCGCCAACACCTGGGGCTACCACGGCCTCGACCTCAAAAACGAAGACGAATTGTGCGCCCTGATCGCCGCCCAGGTCGACCTGATGACCGGCGACAAGCGCCTTTCGGGCTACTGCTACACCCAGTTGACCGACGTCGAACAGGAACAGAACGGCCTCTACAACTACGACCGCACCCCCAAAGTCCCGTCGGGCAAGCTGGCCCGGATCTTCACCCGCCGATAAGCATGGCGATGGTCAGGAAATGCAGTGAACTGCCGATGATGACAAAAACATGCCAGACGGCGTGGAAGTAAGGACGCTCGATCAGGTAAAACACGATGCCCAGGGTGTAAAAAACGCCGCCGCCGATCAAAAAAACGAACGCCGGCGGCGTCATTCCATGGTACA
Organism: Victivallaceae bacterium; assembly: GCA_031547325.1. Classification (GTDB taxonomy): domain Bacteria; phylum Verrucomicrobiota; class Lentisphaeria; order Victivallales; family Victivallaceae; genus JAVBQJ01. The sequence continues at coordinate 2,586 of JAVBSD010000097.1, forward strand.
AAGACCCGATGCAGCACATGCAAAGCCACCCCATGACGCCGTAAAGGATCACGGAAAGACCGTAAAAACTCCTGAGGGTAAAACACTTCATGACGATGCCGCCGACGGCGAGAAACCAGATGATTCCCAGCACCACATAGCCGAGACCGGTTTTGACCGCGAGCAGCATCAAAGGCGTATAAGTGCCGGCGATGAGCAAAAAGATGGCGCAATGGTCGAATTTGCGGAACAGCGCCTTTCTGCCGGCGTGCCGCGTCCCGTGGTAGATGGTGGAAGCCGTATACATGAGCAGCAGCGACGCGCCGTAAACCAGAAGGGCGAACACTTCCAGAAAGCTTGACCATGGCGCGATGACCAGAAGCGCCAGAACCCCGCCCAGGGCGATGGCAATCCCGCTTCCGTGAATCAGGGTATTGACGGCCTCCTCACGGGGAGAATAAAAACGGGCGGCGGATGATTTTGAAGACATTCGGTTCCCATTCGTTTCGGCTATGCGCGAAAAAACTCCCGGACAGTTCGCTGAAACCGTCCGGGAGTTTTGTTTGCATCTGCGAAGGTTATTCCGCGGCCGGCGTCTCGGACGCCGAAACGCCCAGGACCGCCGCCGCCATCGCCGCCTGATCCTCGGCGGCGGAATGACCGCCTCCCAGGGCCGGCAGCTCCGGCTCCAGCTCGGTACCGTAATACTTGAGCCGGATCGACTGCAACAGTTCGGTACCGGTACCGGCCGGAATCAGATGGCCGGTGATCACGTTTTCCTTGAACCCGTTGAGGTTGTCGACCTTGCCGAGCGTCGCCGCTTCCGTCAGAATACGGGTGGTATCCTGGAAGCTGGCCGCCGAGATGAAGCTCTCCGTCTCCAGCGACGCCTTGGTGATCCCGAGCAGAATCGGCTCGCCGGCCGCCGGACGGCCGCCGCGATCCATAACCTGCCGGTTGGCGCGCTCGAAGTTGACCCGGTCGACCATTTCGCCGATCAGGTAATCCGAATCGCCGGAATCG
>JAVBSD010000409.1:0-5684 GCA_031547325.1 Victivallaceae bacterium
TGTCGAAAAATCGCCGATTTCATTTGACTTTGGAAAATAATGGAATAAATTGGAATAAGATGGAAAATTTATTCCGGGATATGATATGTTGGCATTTTGCGGTCAGGACGCTTGTTCGCTCGACGCCAACGGGCGGCTCAAGCTGAGTCCGCGAGTAATCGAGGACTTCATGAACGCCGATTCCGGGCGGGTGGTGATGCACTGCCTGCCGGAGGGCGCGGTCGCGTTGTACCCGGAACCGGTCTACCAGGAGATCCGGCGCCAGGCGATGAGCGATCTGTCGAAGCTGGGCGAAAGCCTGCTGGCGCGGCGGACCCTGCGGCGTTTCGGGGCATTGAGTGAAAATTGCACCATCACCCGCCAGGGGCGGATCACGCTCCCGGCGGCATTCCGGGAGCACGCGGGTTTGAAGCCCGGCGCCGAAGCGCGGATCATCGGCGTCGAGGCGGGGGTGGAAATCTGGAGCCGCGAACGCTGGGACGAGGAACTGGCCGAAGTCAACGCACATTGGAATGAGCGCGGCCAACAGGAAATGGCCGGGGATCTGACCCGGAAGTGACAGAGCAGGAGGTGAAACAATGGCAATCAAACAAAAAATCGAAACCCGGCCGGATCGGCAGCGTTTGCTGCTGGCAGGGGGAATCGCGCTCTTCGCGCTGCTGCTTCTGGGGTCGATCGAATTCAGTTCGCAGCCCCGGGAAGCGCATTCAGGTGACCGCCGGCAGGCGGCGCGCACCGCCAGCTCCGAGCTCGGCGCCGAATGGCAAGCCCAGGCCGAATCGGCTCCGGGCGAATTTCTGGAGCTGATGGCGCGGCGCTGACCCCGGAGGGCGGCGCCTCGCCGGACTGCTTGATTTACCATAATTTTTATTCCCGTTCCAGGCGTGGAAATGCCCTGTTGTGTGAAACAAAAAAAAGTCTAAAAATTTATCTTCCCGCCGCTTTTCATTTCCGCATTACCGGGTTATATTAATTAGAGGTGCCGCAAAATTTCAACGGGAGGCGCCGCGAATCGTCAACAAGCGAAACAGAAAATGCAAGACCTGACTCAGACTCAAGGATTTATGAGCGGACTCACTCCGTCCGCGACGCTGGCCATCGGCAGCAAAGCCAAGGAACTCAAGGCGCAGGGCCTCGACATCTGCAGCATGTCGGCCGGCGAACCCGACTTCGACACTCCGCGGGCGATCAAGGACGCCTGCATCAAGGCGCTCGAAGAGGGCAAAGTCTACTATACGCCCGCCAGCGGCATCCCCGAGCTGAAAAAAGCCATCGCGGCCAAGCTGGAGCGCGAAAACGGCATCAAGGTCGCTCCGTCGCAGGTGGTGGTCGCCCCCGGCGCCAAATATTCGGTCTTCACCGCGGTGGCGGCGCTGTGCGGCCCCGGCGACGAGGTGCTGATTCCGGCGCCCTATTGGCTGAGCTATCCCGAAATCGTCCGCGCGACCGGCGCGATGCCGGTGGCGCTGCCGACCCGTCCCGAGAACAATTACGAGCTGGTTCCCGAGGAGCTGGACGCCGCGATCACTCCGGCCACCCGGCTGCTGATCCTCAACTCGCCCTCCAATCCGACCGGCGCGGTCTACCGCAAAGCCACCCTGGAAAAGATCGCCGAGATCGCGGTGCGCCGCAACATCATGATCCTTTCCGATGAAATCTACGAGAAACTGGTCTACGACGCCGACAAGCCCCACGTCAGCATCGCCTCGCTCAACGACGCGGTCGCCAAACTGACCGTGACCATCAACGGCTTCAGCAAGACCTACGCCATGACCGGCTGGCGGCTCGGCTACCTGGCCGCGCCGGAGTGGCTGGCCAAGCGCATCATCGCGCTGCAGAGCCACACCACCAGCAACCCGACCAGTTTCGCCCAGTACGGCGCCCTGGCCGCGGTCGAAGGCCGCGCCGACCGGGAAGTCGCCGAAATGTGCCGCGCGTTCGCCAAGCGCCGCGACCTGATCTGCGAACTGATCGGCCGGATTCCCGGGGTCAAATTCCTGTGTCCCGGCGGCGCTTTTTATCTGCTGTGCGACATTTCGAGCTTCGGCCTCGGCTCGGAGCGCTTCTGCGAGCGGCTGCTCGACGAGGAAGGGCTCGCGGCGATTCCCTGCTGGAGCTTCGGCGCCGAAGGCGCGATCCGCCTCTCCTACGCCTGCAGCGAGGAGAACATCCGCAAGGCCGCGGAACGTCTCGGCCGTTTCTGCAAGTCATTGACCAAATAGGATTTCCAATGAAGTCGCCAATCATCGCAGCATGTTGCTTTCTGTTGGTGTGCGGCCTCGCCGGCTGCGGGGTTTTCGGCCCGCCGCCGGCGACTCCCGACCCGCTCGACCAGGAGATGCGCGACACGTTGCGCGAGGATGGACTCAACATCTGCCGCGATATGATTCAGGCGGTGCGCGACGACGATTACGAGACCTTCTCCGCCTGGATGACTCCGGGGCTGCGCGAGCAATTGACCCAACTGCTCTTCGACCGGATGATCGTGGAGCTCCGGCGCAGCCGGCGTTCGCTCTCCGAATACGACTTTCTGATCGAACTGCATCAGTCGGACGCGGCCAAGATGGTATGGCTGGCGGTCATCGCCCCGAACGATCCGGACGATCCGTCCGGCCCAACCCAGCACCTGATCACGGTTTCTTTGATGGTGGTCGACGGGCGGTACCGGGTTTCAGGGTTCGGGATATTGTAATTTCACCTCAGGGGGGCTGCCATGAAAACACTGACCGAAAAACAACTCAAAATGCTGGAATTCATCGAGGACTTCCAGGAACGCGAGAACATGTCGCCGACGGTTTATGAAATCGCCGAGCACTTCGATATCAAAACCTCCACCGTCTTCGCCCACCTCAAGGCGCTGCAGCGCAAAAACCAGCTCAGCCGGACCTCCAAGGCGCGCAGCATCAGTCTGCGTTCGTCGCGGAAGCCGCTGCACAACAGTTTCGCGCTGCCGATTCCGCTCCTCGGCCGGATCAACGCCGGCTGGCCGGCCGACAGCGTCGCCGAAAAAATCGGCGAAGTGGTGATTCCGTCCGAGATGGCCGCCCGGAACGACGCGGCCCGGCTCTTCGCGCTGAAGGTTTCCGGCGAAAGCATGCGCGACCTCGGCATCTACGACGACGACGTCGTGATCGTCAAACCGACCGATGTGCTGCGCTCCGGCGACATCGTGGTCGCGCTGGTCGGCGACGAAGTCACCATCAAAAGTTATTTCCCGTTGAAGGACAACCGCCTGGAGCTGCGTCCCGCCAACGTCGAATACACCACCCAGATCTACCCCGCCGGCTCGGTGCGGATCCAGGGCAAGGTCATCGGTCTGCAGCGTGAATACTGATTCGCCCGCCGCCGCGGCGGCGGTACGCCGCCGGCGCGTATGGCCGCTGCCGTCGTGGACGGCGGCGGCTTGTCTCTATTTCCTCCTCACCGGCTGCGCCTCGGACACCATGAGCATCCGGGAACGCGGCCACTCGGAGGCGCTCCGGGAATATTTTCTCTTTTCCGACACCGCCCGGCTCGACGAGCTGACGCTGGAGAGCTCCAACTGGATCAATTCCCATAGCTGGAGCAGTCAATTCTTCGACCAGCCGGAAGAGGTGCTGCGCCGTCTCCAGTACGAAAATTCGCTCTTTCCCCTGCCCGGCTACAACCGGATCGTCGCCGACCTCTGCTCCTATCAGGCGGCCCGCGAGCACCGTCCCGACGAGGCGGCGCGTTACCGTCTGACCGCGGCGCTGGCGGCCTACCGCGAGCTCTTCGGCCGGGCCGAAGCCTCGGATTTCGGTTTTGCGGACGCGCGGCTGGCCGCGCTTTACAACCTGGCGGTTTCGGGACTTTTCGAATACATCAACGGCCTCGGGCTGGCCACGGCCGGCGGGTTCCGGCTCGAACCGGTCTTCGGGCCGCCGGTGGAATTCCACCTTCCCGGCGACTTCCTAACCCGTCCGCTGGCCGATTTCAGCGACTGGCAGGAGTGCGCCGGTTACGCGGTCGGCGACAATCTGTCATTTTCCTGCCGCCGCGGCCTGGGCGTACCGCTCCTGGCGCAATTGCCGCAGCCGCAGGAAAATCCGGATACGCTGCTGCGCGCACGGGTTTTCTGCGAGCCGACGACGCTCTTTCTGCGCTTCGGCCCGGAGCCGCCGGTCGGCGCTCCGCAGGGAGCGCGCTTCGAGTTCATCGACGCGGTGGACTACGACGCGGTGACCGACGCCGGCCGCGCGCTGCCGCTGGCGCTCGACGTCACCACCACGATCGCGTCGGGGCTGAGCCGCCAGAATCCGTTCCAATCGCTGCTGTTCATGCTCTACCCCGAAAAAATGAACATGCTCGAAGGCCTCTATCGCGCCAATCACATCCGGCAGGACCGGATTCCGGTGGTCTTCACCCACGGGTTGATGTCGAGTCCGCGTACCTGGGCGCAATTGCTGAACTCCATTTACGGCGATCCGCGGCTCCGGCGGCACTATCAGTTCTGGCTGTTCGCCTATCCGACCGGCAATCCGCTGCTTTACAGCGCCGGGATGCTGCGCCAGGCGCTCAGTGCGGCGCGGACGGAGTGGTGCCAGTACGATTCCCTGGTCCTGGTCGGACACAGCATGGGCGGGTTATTGAGCAAATCCCTGATCGTGACCAGCGACGACGCTTTCGTCGAAGTCATGCTCAACAGCCGGCTGCAAGTCAAGATCGACTCCCTGACCGAGGAACAGCGCCAGAATCTCAAGGGGATTCTCTACCTCGAACCGCTGCCCGGCGTCAGCCGGGTGCTCTTCCTGGCGACGCCGCACCGCGGTTCGGACATGGCCAACTGGTCGCTGACCAAATGGGCTTCGAGCCTGATCGCTCTGCCCTCCCGGCTGCTCACGCTGAGCTCGGACCTGCTGACCAAGCTGCATCTGGTGCCGAATACCGGCAAGCTTTACCTCAACACCGGCTTGGACAACCTGGCGCCGGACAACCTGGCGCTGCGGGAGCTCGACAAGCTGCCTTTGGAAGATATTCCCTATCACAGCATCATCGGCAACAGCGAAACCGGCGGAGTCCCCGGCGGCAGCGACGGCGTGGTGGGCTATCCCAGCGCCCACCTCGACGGGGCGGACAGCGAAACGGTGGTGCATTCGGGTCACAGCGTTCAAAGCGTCTCCGACACCGGCACCGAGGTGCGCCGCCTCCTGCTCATCCACCTGATCGCCAGCGGACGGCTCAACCCCGACGGCAGTGAAATCACCCCCTCCGCCGCGACCGTCCCGGAATACGATTGGAGCGGAGACGATGCGCAGCGCCATCCATAAGCTCTGGCGCCTCGTCCGCTGGCCGGCCTACTACCTGATCGGGGTGTGGTGCTGCGGCGCGCTGTGGTTCGCGTTCTTTTCCGGCACGCCCTGGCGCATCGCCACGCTGGCGGCCTTTGTCGCCGCCTGGCAGACGGCGCCCTGGCTGCGCCAGTGCCGCAAAGCGGCGCTGCGGACCATGGCGGGAGTCGAAGCCGCGATCATCCTGGGCTTCGCCTGTATCACTCCGACCAATGACAAGGAGTGGCTGCCGAGCTTCTCCCGCAACCCGGAGGTCGTTTTCAACGCGCCGAAGCCGGGCTGGGTGACGATCCGCAACATCCGCGACTTCCACTACCGTTCGGTCGACGATTTCGACGTGCGTTACCGGGATGAAAGCTACGACCTGGACACCCT
>JAVBSD010000102.1:0-10506 GCA_031547325.1 Victivallaceae bacterium
CGGCCGCAACAATCCCGGATTCCCCGGACGCGCAACCGACCGGAGTTCAAACCGCGCCCGCCCCGCCCCCGCCCCCGGCGCCGGCAAAGACGCCGCCGCAACCGAAGCCGGAGGAGGAGGACGGCAACCAAACCATCGCCATGCAAACCAGAATGGCCTCCACGGAGGAATTGAATTTTCTCAAGAGCAGCCATCAGAAACAGCAGACCAGAAAATACGGCATTTACGCGGTCGCCGGAGTGCTGGTCGTGGCTTCCCTGATCGTACTTTATTGGCTGTTCGCCTATCGTACGCCGGAAAAGTTCACGTCCTGGCCGGTCGACGCGAACGGCCGGGAAATGGCGGATGTGGTTCAGTTCGAAAATTGCCCCTGGAGTGACGACATCGACCTGGAATACCCCCTGGTTCCCCAAACGAAACTGACGAGCGCTCCCGGCATGGTGGAAGTGAATACCCGCCTGGGGAAATATCAGGATGTTCCCTTCCGCATAATCGTCGAGTACTTCCCGGACGCCGATTCCCTGCGGGAGGATCGCGTGCAGGGGTTTGAAAACTGGATCGCGGACAAGACGCGGAATTCCGAGAATTGGAACTTCGACATGATTCTCCCGATCGCGTTCTATCAGGATGCCCACGGGATTCCGTATCTGAGCGTGCCGTACAGCAGAACGGTCGACAACGAGTCGTTTTTCGGCTTTGCCGTATTCCTGCGTCATGAGAATTGGACGTTCATTCTGATGAAAGAAATTCCGGCCAGGGAACGCTGGCGGGCGGAAAGCTTCATACAAGCGGTGTGCTTCTTCCGTTTTTCCCGGGAGTTTCTACTCTCCCACTGGGAGGGGATGGAATTCCGGCAGGACGCCGAAGCCCAGGCCAGCATCGCCGAAGCCAAAGCGCTGCTGTTGCGCCGTTCTCCTTCGGTCTGGGAAAAAGCCGACTACCTCTTGCGTTGCGCGCTGATCCATTCGCGGACGGACGATGAATATGAAACCGCCCGCGAATTGCTCAAAACGCTCAGGGAAAATCAGCTTGAATGGTTCAACGCCCAACAAATCGCCTTTTTCCGGGCCGTGAACCGGGGAGACGAAAAGGAACAGGGGCTGATCCGCGAAAATCTCAAAGCCGTATTTTCGTCAGACGAGGATTTGCGCTTCCATAAAATCAGGCAGGACAAATGGGACTGAAATTCAAAACCGGAGCCATGTGCCTGCGCCTTGAGCTCGAACACCGTCTGCTGCACGAAATCGATTCGTCCTCGGTCTCCGGGGAGATCACCATCGGCCGCGACGCGTCCTGCACCTGGAGGATTCCGTCCACGGACCGAGCGGCAAGCAACGTTCACGCCGCGATCTACCGGAAACGCAACACCCTGTTCATCCGGGACGCGGGCAGCCGCAACGGCATATATTTCAACGGCGCGAAAATCAAAATGCGAAAGCTTTCGCCGGGCGACCAGATCGGCGTCGGGGATTGCAAGCTGCTGGTCGAAGCCTCCGTTGAAAACTCAACCGGCGCCTCCTACCACTGCAACCGCATCGAACAACTGAACGGCCTCCGCAAGGGCGTCCTGTACAATCTCGACCGGGAAAACATCAAAATCGGTTCCTCGGCCAATTGCGATATCGTGTTCGAGGACACGGTCATTTCCAATTTCCACGCCTGTCTCGAACAAAAGGCCGACGGCAGCACCTGGATCAAAGACATGGGAAGCCGCAACGGCACCCTGGTAAACGGGACCAAGCTCTCCGGCGACCTCAACGACAGCGGGAGAATGCTGCGCGACGGAGACATCATCACGATCTCCTATATCGAAATGCGTTTCTGGGACCAATACACCCCCCATGTCCGTTCGCATCTGTGGCAAAAGATCGCCGCCGTCGTCCTCTCGGCCGGCGTGATTCTCGGCGGATATTTCGCGTGGCAGGCCGTGACGCCGTCCTCCAAAAGCCATATCGAGCAGGCCAGGCGATGCGCCGCCGACCAAAAATTCGACCGGGCGAGATGGCATCTGGAGCAAGCGGCGAACGCCAAAGGCGCCGATCTGCATAAGATCGAGCGCGCGGAACTGGCTTCCCAGATCAAACAATGGGAGGACACCATCGCCAAATGGGACGAGGTCCAAGCCCTGATCGCCGACCAAAAGTGGATATCGGCCAACAAAATACTCAGTCCCATGCTGAGCTCCAACATGGAGCTCTGGCGGTGGAACGACTCCGACGCCAACACGGCGAAAAATACCGCTTTGCATGTCAAACGCGTCACCGACGCGTTCCTGACCGGGCGCGCCGTGCTCGAAGACCGCGATTCGACGCTCCCTCAAATGCGCCTGGCGCAGCAGCACATCGAAACCGAATCGGCGACGCCGCTGTCCGGGAAGCTGGCCATACTGCAAGACGCGGCCGACGATATCCGAAACGAACTGGACACCACCGCCGGCGAACTCGAAGCCGTCGACCGCGCGCTTGTCCCGCTGGCCGCCACCCATGATATGGAGTCCGCGATTGCCGCCCTGGAACGGCTTCAGGAGCAATCCAGGGAACGCGTCGCGCTGCGGAGAAAAAACGGACAGCGCTATTCCACCAAAGTAGAAACGGCGTGCCAGGACCTATTGACCCCTCTTCGCAAACTCGGAGCGGCCAAGAAAGTCCTGGACGCCAACTATGCCGAAACCGCGGCGTTCCGATTCGACGCGGTCATTCCCGCTCTGCCTTTGCCGGCGGCGGACGAATGCGGAATTTCGCCGGTCCTGACCGACCAGCGGGCCGTGCTCGAAACCTTGAACCGGCAGCTGCTGGACAATGCGCGGCAGCTGAACACGATCACCGGCGCGCTGCGCAGCGCGCGGCTGACGCCGGGCGAAAAACCGGCGTGCCTGGCGGCGCTGTTCGACGGGAGCGTCATGGAACATGTTTTTTCCTGCGACTCGCTCGACTTGCCCGCGCCGAAGTGGAACCGGGATGCCGCTTCCGGGGATTACGACCGGATGCTCGGAATCGAAGTTTTTTACGGTTTCCTGAAAGCGTTGCCGGAGGAGTTCGATTCGAGTTTGTTGGATGACTGCTCGTTCACCCCCGACGTGTTCGCGGCGCGCCAGGCGTATTCATATCTGGAAACCTATCTGAAATTTATCGAGCGGGAGACCATGTCGATGGTGCGCAACAGCAAAACCGCCGACAACCGGGTCCTGGAGCTGGCGCTGTACGCGGACAATCTGCTTGAGGAACGCGACGGCTTCCTCGGGAAACTGGTGCGGCGCGCCAACGCGCCGGACGATCGCGACGCCGTCATCGCCGGCGGCATCGCCCTGCTGCTGAAAGGAAATTCAACCGGCGTCCCCGCCTCCCTCGCGCAATCCACGGCCGACCGCTTGAAGCAAATCCGGAACTCCGTCGCCGCCATGGCCCGGGAGGAGGCGACCCCGGAACAGTTGATCGCCAACCGGAAATTATTGTTGGACGCCGGAATTCCCGGCGACCCGTTGATCAAACAAGCCTGGGTGGAAAACGGAGAATCACAATGATTCCCGGCAAACCCGCAAAAACAAGGAGAAGGAAACCAATGAAGAAGTCAATCGCCGCATCGCTGTGCGCCGCCGGAGCGCTCGCTCTCGCCGGAGTCGGATGCACCAACATCGAAACCAACCGTCCGGGCAGCCAGCTCGAAATCGTGATGCCGGTCGTGATTCAGCCCGAGATCGAAGTGGGCGCCGAACAGATCAGCGGCAGCGCCACGATCCACTCCATTCTGGGCATCTTCTCCTGGGGCGTCGATTCCCAGGCGGTCGGCGTGGATTACGGCGTCGACACCCTCGACCGGGATTTGCTGGCGGTGTTTTCGAGCAGCGACATCACCGCGCGCAACGCCGCGATGTATGACGCCGTGACCAAAGGCAAGGCCGACGTCATGATGGCCCCGCAGTATGTGCTGACCGTCGATGATTATTTCTTCTACAAGAGCATCAACTGCAAGGTCAAGGGCTATCCCGGCGTGCTCAAGGGCGTGAAAGTCGTCCAGCCGTAACCCCGGCAAACCGAAGGATGGATGCCATGCCGAACGACGAAAAAGGGTCCGTGATGATGGAATACATCATCGTGACCGCCCTGGTCGCGGTACCGATTTTTCTGGTCTGGCATGGATCATCCATCCTGGGTTATCCCGGTATTTACGATTTTTCGACCGGCCTCCTCAAGGAGGGCGGAAAGGGGATACAGGGATTTTTTCAATGGATTACCAGCGGAATCGCGCTGCCGGTTCCATAACCTTTGGGGAGCATAAAAAAATGCGGAAACAGAAAAAGTTGGCATGGGTGAAGCGCTCGCTCATGGGACGCGTGCTGTGCCGGATCCTGGGCGACAACGCCGGCGCCGTCGCCATGGAATACGTGGTGATCGCGCTGCTGGTCGCCGCGGCGGTGGTCGGCCTGGTGATGGTTTTCGGCGGCACCATCGCCGACATGTTCGCCACGACGACCACGACGCTGACCGGCGAAGATGGCATCAAGGCGGCTCAAGAGATGCGGGAAACGCAGATCGACAAAACCAACACAGGAGTCTCAGAGCAAAGAGGTCGAGGCAACGCCATTCGCGGCCAAAAAGACGAAAAATCAGAATAAAGCCGCATGAATCATCCGTTGTATCCATTGGTTGCGCTGACCCCCTGGCTGGCCGTTTTGTGTTACTATGACTGCCGTTTCCGGCGTCTGCCGAATCCGCTGACGCTGGGAATGGCGGTCATAGTGCTCGCGTGGCGGCTGGGCGCCGACGGCATGCCGTCGGCGTGGAGCGGCCTGGCCGGCGGATTGTTATGCGGGGCGTTCCTGCTGATTCCGTTTTACTTGCGCGGAGCGGGCGGCGGCGACGTTAAAATGTTGTTCGCCGCCGGATGCGCGATCGGGCTCGGCCGGTGCGCGTTGTTCCTGTTGCTGGTGTCGATCTCCGGCATCGTCCTGGCGGCGGTGATGCTCCTGTGCGGACTGGCCAACGCCAAACGGCTGAAGCATTACGCCCGGAGCGTCTTCGACTGGCGGTACGACCGCAAAGCCGGCAGGGCAAGCCTGCCGCCCAAAAGCGACGAACGCTCCCGCGTTCCGTTCGGCGTGGCGATCGCTGCCGGAGTGTGGCTGACCCTGGCGGTCGAGCTCATGCAATTCCAGGAGGGACGGGGATGAAGTTGCGCAATGAACAGGGTTCCATCCTGATGGAATTCATATTGGTGATGCCGGTTCTGGTATTGCTGATTTTCGGCATTGCGCAATTTTCATTGATTTGGGTGGCCAGGCTGATGACCTACTATGCGGCGTATTCCGGAGCGCGAACCGCCATCGTCTACCACCCGGAGGATTATTCCGCCCCGGACCGCGGTCCGGTCCACCGGGCGGCCTGCGTCGCCCTCTCCTGGATCGGCATGAGCGCCGGCGGGAACGGGGTCGAGGTGCCGGGCTGGGGATCGGTTCCCGGATCGGGGGACATCGGCAGGCAGGTTCGGATTTCCGTCGAGGAGATGCAGCAGCGGGGAATTCCCGCCGTCAAGGTGACGGTTCACTTCGAGTTTCCGTTATTGATTCCCTACGCCGGAGAAATCATCGCCTACATGGCCGGGGGACATGAGAGTTATCAATGGGACGTCACGGGCTTTTCAGCCGCGGACATCGTGGAGAAACTGGAGGACGGCCGGTATATGAAGCTTTCGGAGAGCTGCATTATGCCGAGGCCGTGGAGCACCGCGACGTTTCCGAAAGCCGCGGCCGGCGACCGCGCGACGTGGGGGTTGTGACATGGGAGCGAGAATGATTGCCATTGCCTGGCGGCGGACGCGGGGCCTGGGCCGGGACGACAGCGGCGCCGCGTTGCTGATCACCCTGGCGGTTTTTCTGTTGTTGTTCATTCTGGTTTCCGGCATTTACGCGGTCGGCGAAACCATCCACCAAAAAATCGAACTCCAGAACGCCGCCGACGCGGCGGCCTATTCCGCCGCCGTGGTGCAATCGGACGGCCTGAGCCGCATGGCGACCGTCAACCGCGCGATGAGCTGGACGTACACGCAGATGACCAAGCGCCAACTGGACTACATCACCTACCGCTGGCTGCGCCTGACGGAACAGCGCTTCATCGAAGATTACAATAACGCCAAAGCCTATCACGGTTATATGTCGTTCTACAAATTAGGCTATTGGCCAGTCCCTACCGGCTCGGGAATGCAATGCAAGTCAAAGCATAAACGCGAAGGGCAGGGATGGTGGTGCGGACTGTCTCAAAACAGGCCCAAGATGCTGATCATCAACGGGAGAAATGTCGAGCTGGCCGCATTGTCCGAATCGCTGAATACCTTCGGCGCGCTCTGGGACGGCAGCAACGGCGACGCTTCCGCGACACGCTATGACACCATCGACGACACCGTGGGCGACGATGATGAATACAACGACAGCCCGGATGTCCCCAACCCGGTGGAAGAGTCTTTGAACCGCAACTTACTGCAGGCGTACAACGATTTGCAGGCGGATCAATTATTGAGCGGCTATAATGCGTCCATGAAAGAAAACGATCCGAACTTTACGGATGTTTCCATCGAAAATGCGGAATACAAGAACTGGCTCGACGCAAACAGCAAGCTGGCCTTGGAGTTCTCCGATGAAAATTTTCTGGCCTGGTTACAGGAGAATGACTGCGCCGGCAGCGTCGATGAAGACGGAATTTCATATACCGAGTCGGACAGCGCCTATCAGAAACTGTGCCTGGCCTTTGAACAATATACCGGAATTCAAGCGCCCCGGGAACCGGCGCAAGAGGCGACGGGCGAAGAAATGCAACAATACTTTTCGGACACGGAGGAATACGCCCGAAAGGTGGATGCATGGCTATCGAGCCTCAGCTCGCGCCAGATCGGTTATTTGATTTCCGGCGAAGGGTACGCGTCATCCCAGGCGGCGGGGATTCCCACCACGGTAAATACCGCCGGCGCCTCCGTCCCGACGCCGACGCCGGTGACGACGGCGCCGGTGCCGCCGAACCCGCCCCCGCGGATTGTCAACGTCTCGCCCAACGCTCGATGGGCCGGCAAGCTGGGAGAGCTGATCGATCAGGACAAGGCGAACATCGAGCTGCTGTCCGCCATACTGCCGCTCATCAATCACAACATGCGCGAATCGATGCGGTTTGCGGCGGAGAGCGTATTGATGAAAAATCTTTCGTCATACGACCCGGCGACCGGCAGGACGGACATGGAAAAGCTGTCGGACTACATTCACCACATTGCCATTCCCCTCGCTCCCGACCCTTACGAGTTGAATCTCGAAACCCAGGAAGACAATGTCGCCGCCTACTTCTCCCCCCTGAACAACACCGAAGCCCATGAACGTATTTTCCTGGCGATGAGCGATCCCGTCCCCAGGACCAGGTTGTATGAATATTTCCGGGACGATTCGGCGGCCTCCAATCAGCAGGGAAAATTCAGCGGCGGGCTTGAGCAATGGTTCATTCGCGGAAAAGGCGTTTATTGCGACGACCAAGGCCGGACGGTCGACCAGGACTATTCGTCATACCCTCCCGGACGGTATTATCCGGAAACCGGAAAAAGCGGAGAGGTTTCCCTGCCTGCCGGTCATGGCCCGATCTGGCTGCGGAGAACGGAACGCAGCGAAGGCGCCCTGGGAATCCGGAGAGCTTACAAAGACACCAACCTGAATGAAACCGGCGCTAAATTTTTGCCGTTGATGATCACGGTCAGCCGCGGCAATCATGTCATGTACCCGGGCTTCGACATATCCTATGAAGAAAGCGGCGACCTCAACAGTTCCTATGGCGGCGAAAGCCACGGCGCCGGACGCGCCCTTTTCAATCAATTCGTGCAAGAGATGTTTCAGGCGATATTTGACAAAGCCTCCGAACTGGCGGACGTCATGCCGTCATCGGGGAACCTCCGAAGCGCGGCTCCCATGATGTGCAAAGAAACAGCCGATTCGGTTGCGCTGTACTCGGAATACCGCTGGGCCTCCGCCAAATGGTGGTGTTTTTGGAAATTCAAAGGGTTCAAGCGGAAGTGGCTGCTCCACGTCCCGATTCCCAAATGGTTCTGCGGGCCGACGCCGCGTCATATCGGAGATGACGTCGAAGCGTTCATCCCGATCAGCGTCCCGGACATGCTGGTGAAATTCTTCCCTCCGCTGGGACTCAAAGAAATCGGCAAGCCGCGCCATGGTTACCTGACCCACACATACAACATCAAGCAGATGGGCGAACAGCTTGAATTCCTCACCCATGTCGGCGGCGAGTTTTCGCGGTCGCGCGACGATTATGAAAGCTGCGTCATGATGCTTGACGATCCGACTTTCATCATCAAGGGTCACGCGCGGATTTATGGCGACGACAAGGAAATTTTCAATAACCGCTATGTCGGAGTCGCGGCCAAACCGTGGGTGCTGAATGAAAAGTTTTTCAACGGCGAAGGATCGATTGTCGTCCATGTCGGGCGGAAACATAAAAATCCGTTCAGCATTCTTTTCGGCCTGACCGAACCGGACCGCGCCGGCGCGGAAACCGAAGCCAAAGGCCTCCACGCCATCTTCAACCCGCCGAACGACGACGGCGCGGCTTCCAATTATATGTGGGCCGCCTCGGCCGCCCGCGCCGGACTGCGCCGCACCCGCGGCGACCATCCCTCCGCCCCGAGGGCATACATCATCACTTACGACGATTCCGCCGACGCGGAAAACCTGAAACCCGTCGGCGGATGGCTGACGAACTATCCCAAACATATCAAATCCGGCTGCGTCTGCCATCCGGACAACAGCAAAACCATCGCGAATATATGGAATCTGTGCGAGCCGGACTGGGATGCCGTTCTGCTGCCGCTCCGATACGCGAAAGGCGGAGCAAGCGGTTCCGAATGGCGGGACGTCGACCTCTTCAGTCCGCTGCATCCGTTTTTGAATACCGGGTGGAGCCATTTCCACCCCGCGGGTCCCGCCGAATTCAGCCATCCGGTCCCGCAAGCGCCATACGAAGCGGAAGAATCCGAGTTGAAATTGCGCGAACTGCTGCAACTGAAAATTTACTAACCATAAGGAATTCCGGCATGACACTTCCACTGATTCCCAAAGCCGCCATTGCGCTGTGCGCGATCTGCTGCGGAGCGCTGCACGGCGCCCCGCCGGCCGACGACCCCGTCGACTTCGCCCAATACGCCCTGACCGAGGAGAGCTTCCGGCAGGCGGCATGCGAAACGCCCGGGGAGGCCGTAAAGGCCTTTTTCTCTCCGCGGGCCGACTTGAGGTGGAGCAACCTGGCTCGGGAGTTTTCGGAGGAGCAACTCCGGGATTTTTTCCTGGGAGCGGTGGTGCTGCGCGGACCCTTTTCCGGAGACGGCGCGGTCTGCGCGGTCTACAACCCCTGGTGGGATACGGTTCTCCTGCTTGAAAGCTCCGGCTTGCCGGAAGTTCCGAAATTCAACCGTTTTTACCTGCTGGCCGGTGAAATCTTCCGAGGCGAGCCGGTCGCCTCGCCGCCGGTCGTCCACTCCGTGATCCCCGGCGACCTGCCGATCGCCGTCGAGGCCGCCAAGCGCTATGCGGCCACCCTGGCCCACTTCGAAACACTCTATGCGGACCAATCGCGGATTACGCTGCTGGAGCACCCCGACAGCCTCTCCGAAGAAAACCTGACCGCCATCCAATGCCGGTCCGGATTGCGCCTGAAGCTGATTTCCATGCTGCTCCACAATCAATCGCACTACAATGAAATTCACCAGCTCGCCCAAATGCTCCAGAGCGGAGCGGAGCGGGATTTCCTGGCCGTATTCACCACCCCGGAAAACGCCGGCATCATCAAGCCGTTCCTGCAACTGAACGAATTGCTCCGTAAAAATTTTATCCCCTACGGGTATGTGCCGACCGCCGAAGGGAGATTGTATGTGTTCGTCAACGCCGAATTCCCGAGGCTGTTTGCCACGATGTCCCTGGGGGGCGGATGGCGGAAAACGGTTTTCGAGTGGTACGACATCGCGCACAGCGGTGAAATCATTGCCATCTGGAACGATCGCGAAAAGGCCGGAAAATGAATAAAACCATCCTCCATATCATTGTCGCATTCTTTTTATCGCTCTCGGCCTTTTCGCTGTACGGCGCCGCCGCCGGCGAAGACGCCCCCCCGGCCGCCGACGCCCTGCTGCTTCAGTCCCTTCAAAGCATTGTCAACCGGAACATGGGCAAAAACGAGGCGGCCGAGGTCAACAAAGCCCTCGAAGCGTATTTCCGTGCCGGCACCCGGGGCGCATTGGACTCGGCGGCCGGATCCCTCGACGGACTGATCGAAAAATACGTCAAGGGCGACGAGGCGCAGTCCGCCCTCCACGACGCCGTCGCCAAAGCCAAAGACGGCAAGCTGTCGGAAATCGACCTCACCACGGTGGCTTCCGCGGTTACGGCGGGAAAACTCAAAGACATCGTCTCCCAAAACATGGGCAGCGCCGAAGCGGCGGCCGTCAACAACGCGATCGACGCCTATCTCAAGGACG
>JAVBSD010000311.1:0-7344 GCA_031547325.1 Victivallaceae bacterium
GGCGTGGAGCATCTGCCGGACGGCCGACAGCCGGCGGGCGCCGCCGTAAAGCGGGTCGCCGAGCACCGGACAGCCGAGGTGCGCCATATGCACCCGGATCTGATGGGTGCGCCCGGTCATGATTTTTACCGCGGCCAGCGACACCGGGACGCCGTCGATCAGGCCCGAGCGGACGATTTCATAACGGGTGACGGCCTCCTTGCCGTTGCGCTCGACCACCGCCATCTTCTGGCGGTGGATCGGGTGGCGGCCGATCAGGGTCGAAATTTCTCCGGAGGCATTCTGCGGCGAACCGACCAGCAGCGCCAGGTACTGCTTGTCGACCCGGCGCTCGGCGAAGCTGCCGGCGAGGCGGAATTGCGCCTGGGCGGTCAGGGCGATGGTCAGGACCCCGGAGGTGTCCTTGTCGAGGCGGTGGACGATGCCCGGCCGCGCGCCGGCGATCGATTGTTCGAGCGCCAGAGCCGGATAACGCCCGAGCAGCGCGTTGACCACGGTCCCGGTCGGATTGCCGGGGGCGGGATGAACCACCACGCCGGCGGGCTTGTCGATGACCAGCATCATGGCGTCTTCGTAAAGCACCGGAAAGTCGAAGGACGCCGCCTCGATGAGCTCGGGCGGAGCTTCGTCGACTTCGACGGTGAGCTCGACGCCGGCGGGGATGATTTTGTCCGGCGAATCCAGCACCGCGCCGTTGGCGCGCACCCGGCCCGAACGAATCAGGCGCTGCAGGGTAGAGCGCGACATTTCCCGGATCAGGCGCGACAGACAGCGGTCGAGGCGCACTCCGGCGTCCTCTTCGGCGATGACCAATTGCAAAACCTTATACACGGGATGATTCCTCTTCGGTGACCGGTTCCGGCTCGGGACGCCGCCGCCAGCTCAGGACCAGCAGCACAGCGCCTCCCAGCACCATCCCGAGCCCGATCCATTGCGCGGCCGAAAAAATCCAGTAAACCGGTTCCTTGCGGATGTATTCGATGGTGAAGCGCCACACTCCGTAGAGCATCAGATAGGCGGCGACGGTGAACCCGACCCTGGCCTTGCGCGCCAGCAGGAACAGCGGCGGGAAAATCAGCAGATTGAAGAGCGCTTCGTACAGCTGCACCGGATGCACCGCGATTCCGCCGGTGGAGCGGGCGGCGTCGGAGAAGGCCGGGTAGGAAACTCCGAACCAGGCGTCGCAGGAGACAGCGCTCCAGCAGCAGCCGTTGAGGAAACAGCCGACGCGGCCGAAGGCGTGGGCCAGCGCCACCGCCGGGGCGGCCGCGTCGAACACCGGCAGCAACCGGAGCCTGCGGCTGCGGCAGTATGCGATCAGCAGGATCATGCCGAGGATGAAGCCGCCCAGGAAGACCAGCCCCCCCTGCCAGATCTTGAACATCTCGAACCAGCTCCGGTAACGGAACTGGTCGTAGAACTGGATCACATAAAAGATCCGCGCGCCGACGATGCCGCCCAGCACCCCGAGGATCACGATCACGGTCGCCTGGTCTTCGGTGAGCCGGGCGTGTTTGCGGTTGAGTCCGAAAATCCAGCTGGCCATCAAAAAAGCCAACGCCGCCATCATTCCGTAACTGGTGATTTTCCAGCCGCCGATTTCGAAGAGTACCGGATACATTTATTGGCCCGCCGCTTCCTGGCGGCCGCTCCGAAACGCGACGTATTCGGTGACGACCACCAGCGCCGCTCCGGCGACGATCAGTCCGGTCGTCAGCCAGAAATCCCCGCCGAACTCCTTCGGCAGCGCGTATTCAAAGGTGGTGCTTTTGTCGGCGGAGGCGCCGCCGGTGTCGACGTTCCACGGCCACAGCCGCGGCAGCGAGCCGACCATGAAGCCGACCAGACTGGCGACGGTGATGTTGCGTCTGTGCTTGAAGAGATAATTGAGCACGTGCGAAAAAGCCACCAGCCCGATCACCCCGCCCAGCCCCATCCAGAAGATGTTGCTGAAGCCGTCGGCGGTGAACAGCGACCGCGGCAGTTCGGCGACCGTGCCCCAGAGCACGGTGTACTGGCCCAGGATCAGCAGCAGGAACGATCCGGAGATGCCGGGCAGGATCATGGCGCAGACGGCGATGGCTCCGGCGATCAGCATCATCCACCAACTATGCGGCGTGTTGACCGGCACCATGTTGACGACGCCGAAGGCGACCAGGGCGCAGAGGATCAGCGCCAGGATGGCCCCGGAATTCCATCTCTCGACCTGCTTGCTCATCATGATCACCGAAGCGATCATCAATCCGAGGAAGCCGGCGAAGGTGTGGGAGGGATAATCCGCCAGCAGCCAGGTGAAGAGTTTGGCGGCGGAAACCAGCGCGATGCCGAGGCCGACGGCCAGCGGGATGAGAAACTTCCAGTTGACCCGGGCAAAGGCGGCCTTGAATTTGCCGGAGAAGAAGAGCTTGGCGGTTTCGATGCTGGCGGCGGTGCGGATGGCATCGACGAGCTCCTCGAAGACGCCGAAGATGAAGATCATGGTGCCGCCGGAAACTCCGGGGATGACGTTGGCGACGCCCATGGCGAACCCCGCGACGGCGGCGCGGGCGGCGGATATACGCGATTTCGAGGTGGCGGGTTCGGTCATGATGGCAAGCGGACTCCTCTACGCGGTTTGGTTCAACGTTTCAACCCGATAATATACTCCATAAAATGCAAAAGACAAAAAAGAGCGCATTTTTTGGCATTTTTCACTCTCCGACTGGAAATTCCCCGGAAAGGCGTTACATTATCCAGCGCACAACCCCGTGGTGTAATGGTAGCACAAGTGGTTTTGGTCCATTCGGCCTAGGTTCGAATCCTGGCGGGGTTGCCATCAAAAAAAGTGCCGCCTCCGGGCGGCAATTTTTTTTGAAAGCAAGCACGCGCCCCGCGCAGCGGGGATGCCGGCATGGCCGGCACAGGATTTGAACCGTCGAGGTTCGACGAGCGAAGCGAGCGGGCGCCGCGCCAGCGGCGACCTGCAAGTGTAATCTGCGCAATTATTCTGGATAGTTTTGATAAGCAAAAATTGTATTGCCATCTGAATCAAGATAAGCATCATGTCTGTCAGTGCGCCTTACCCACCCAACACCGTTGACAAAATCCGTAGAGTGAATATAAAGTAATGGTATTACCGGAGTGCCGGATTTGTCAATATAACCACATCGGATTTCTTGTAAACGACCGAATACTTCCGTAACGGCGGCTCTGCCTTCCCGGAATTGGCCGGCACGGTAAAAACGAGGGGCAACAGCCCAGCGGCCTTCGGTGTCAATATAACCGTATTGCCCATCCTGAACGACCGCAGCCAACCCTTCGGAAAATGACAACGCGTCATCAAACTGCAGTGGGATGACCAAATCGCCCTTCTTATCGATGTATCCGAACTTGCGGCCGTCACCGACTGCGGCCAGCCCCTCGGAGAATGAACGGATCATCCTATAGTTCACATGGAGTGCTGTTTTGCCACTGCGATCGATGTATCTGCCGTTGCTTCTGAATCGATCATATACAGCAGCCAGACCATCTTTAAATAAGTCAACTTCCGCATATACAGCTTCCAACACCACCTCGCCGTCTTCATTGATGAAGCCGTATTTCCCTCCATCGCGAAATGCAGCCAATCCTTCGGAAAATTCCGAAATGTAACTGTACTTGAACGGTACTATTTCATTGTTGTCTTTATCGATAACGGCGCAAATGATTTTTGTTTCACTTGAAGGATGAAGCTTGGCTACGACGGCCCTGTTGTTCACAAACATGCTCGCTCCGGGATAGACGGCAGGAATAACCAATTGTCCGCTTTTATCAATATATCCGTATCTGTCTCTTATTTTGACTCTGGCCAGTCCATCGGAAAACACATCTGCTGTCTGCACAGAAAGTTCAGCCGGAATTACCACATTTCCCTTCTGGTCGACATAGCCGTATTGGCGGGTGCTGCTATCCAGAAACGGGAGCAAGTTCTCTTCAGCGCCCCAGACGGAAAAAACACAACAAAACAGTACCATTGATCCTGCGAATTTCATAAACACTTCCCCGCAAAAGCTATTGGCTTAATGTCATTTTTAATCATGCCCATGAGCATGTCGTCTCCTATGCTGCTCGCTTCGCTTCTGAAAGAGAACGATATCATCACCCGATGGATATTTCAAGTATTCGGAATAATTCTTTTGGCGTATTTCCGGAGTATCGCCGGCACTTGCCCGCACAGGGTGGCGTTTGGGATCGCGGATTTATCGCTCGCGGCGGATGACCCCAGGCAATTCGCTTTTTTATCGATTTTTTTTCTTCCGGGTGTTGACTTTTGCCGGAGAATACGCTATAATAGTGATATAGCGTTATTACCATTCCATATCGGGAGAGCTTTATGGCGGTGACGATGAAGGCGATTGCGGAGCGGGCGGGGGTTTCGCTGATGGTGGTGTCGGCAGCGCTCCACAATACCGCCGGCATCCGGGTTTCGGCGGCCAAGCGGGAGCTGATCCGGCGCACCGCCGAAGAGATGGGGTACCGTCCGAACCTGTTGGCGCGGAGCCTTTCCGGCGGCAGCAGCGGCATGATCGGGGTAGTGATCGACTCCTGCGCGCCGGAGAGCTGCTTCAAGATTCTGCGCCATATCGAGGCGGAGGCGGCGCGGCACGATTACCGGGTCATGATCGTGGAGGAGCACGATTCGCCCGGCAGCGTGATCGCCGCCTGCCGGACCTTCGATCAATACCGGGTGGACGGGATCATCTGCCTGGCTCACGACTATCCGGGGACGGGGGATGAACTGGAACGGTTTTTCGCCGACAAAACCAATGTCGTCTTTCTCGAACGGGTCGGCGCGCTGCCGCACGCCTGCGTCGAAGTCGACCCCAAACCGGCTTTTCTGGAGGTGATCCGGCGCTTTCTCGCCGTCGGCCGCCCTCCGCTTTACCTGATTCCCGAGCTGCCGCAGATCGTGATCCGGCGGCGCATCGCGGGTTACCGGGCGGTTTGCGAAGCCCTTGGCGTCGAAGCGCGGTTCCTCCATTTCAGACCGGCGGCGGAGCCGGTCGGGATCCGGGAAGAGATGGCCCGGTGCCTGCGGGAATATCTGCTTCCGGAACGCATCGGCGCGGTCCTGGTGGAGAACGACCTGTGCGGCGCCGGTTTGCTTTTCGCCGCTTCACATTCGGGCGTCCGGGTCCCGGAGGAGCTCGCGGTGATCGGCTGGGACAACGCGGATTTCTGCACCATGCTCAATCCGCCCCTGGCCAGCATCGACAACGATTACGCCGCTCAGGGACGAGCCCTGGTCGAGCTGGTCAGCCGGGTGATCGCCGGCAAGCATCCGCCGGCGATGACGGTCGCCTCGCGCCCGGTATGGCGCGAATCGGCCTTTCCCGACTCGAATTCGGAACCCCGTTCATAAACAACCGGAAAATCAGGAAAAGGAGAGCGAAGATGAAAAAATTCACACTGATAGAGCTGTTGGTTGTCATTGCCATCATCGCGATCCTTGCGTCGATGCTCCTGCCGGCCTTGAGCAAGGCCCGGGCGGCGGCGCAGGCGGCCAAATGCGTGAGCAACCTGAAGCAGGCCATCCTCGCCGGCGTGATGTACGCCAACGATTCCGACGAATATCTGATCACCGAGCAGAATTTGCCGGACCAGACCATCTGCTGGCCGGTGATCTACGGCAATGCCGCAGTCCCCGGCCGGGACGGCACCGGTCTCGGCTACCTGCCGGTGGCCGGGTGGGCGATGCGGCTGCCCGGCGGGGCGTCGATGCTCTATTGCCCTTCGGGCCCCCGGCCTCCGGACGGCGAAGACGTTTCGTGGTGGCCGGCGTACTGCTACGGCGCGGCGGCGATGGAGAAGCTGTCGGCGCCGGGCATTTTCTTCTCCGGCGGCAGCAATCCGTCGATGTCGGGGATCATTCTGGCCAGGGCCGGCGCCGACACGCCGGTGTTCGTCGACTCGATCGCGCCCTCCGGCGACCAGCAGAGTTCCCGGCTGTGGCTGGGAACGATTTACGCTCCGGGCAGCTTCTGCCTGCGCCACAACCGCAAGGGCAACATGGCGTTCGCCGACGGCCACGTCGAGGCGCTGGGGCTGGACGACTTGCGTTCGTTGATGCGTCGGATCCGCCCGGACGACGGTTCGCCGGGCGTCGGAGTCGCCATCGGCGAAATCCGTCCGGAATGGTATACCTATTGATGAAATGAAAGGATCATCACGGATGAAGTTCAATCGGATGTTGGCGGCGACGCTCCTGTGCGCCTCGGTGGCGGCGGCGGCCGAAGAAGTGATCCTGGCGGCGGAGGGGCGCAGCGACTATGTGATCGCCCTCCCCGCGGCGGCGACTCCTCAGGAGGAGTTCGCCGCGCTGGAGGTGCAGCGGACACTGGCGGCGGTTTCCGGCGCGACGCTGCCGGTGCTGCCGGAGGAGGCCGTCGGGGCCGCCCCGTACATCAGCGTCGGCGCCACAAAGTTTCTGGCCGGCCGGCTCGGGGACGCGGAATTCGAGATGCCGGACGAGGATTCCGCGGCGCTGGCCCAGGACGGCGACCGCATTTACCTGTGGGGCGGCGGCCGCCGGGGCGTCATTCACGCGGCGGGGCTGTTCTGCGACGACGTGCTGGAGCGGGTCTGCGCCGCGCCGGAAACCGAATATGTGACGTCGCGCGACACGGTGCGGGTCGAGCTTCCGTTTCTGGTGTCGACTCCGGCGTTTCCGGAAATCCGCGACGTGATGACCATGACCGCGCTGAACCCCGGCTGGGCGCTCGCCAACCGGGCGGAACCGCTTTTCGCCAACCTGCCGGAAGAACTGGGCGGGACCCGGATTCACTACGCGCCGGCCTGGCATGTCCACTCCTATGACCTGATCGTCCCGGAGTCGGAATTCGAGGCGCGTCCGGAATGCTTCGCCCTCGGCGCGGACGGCCGGCGGATGCGCCGCCAGCGCTGTTCGTCTTCGCCGGAATTCCGGCGGCGGGCGGTGGAATTCGCTCTCGCCAAGCTGCGGGAAAATCCCGCCGTCAACCACGTCCTGATCGCGATGAGCGACAATTATGACGTCTGCCACTGCGCCGGTTGCCGCGAAACCGGAGTCGGCCGGGCGCATTACGATCTGGTCAATCTGGCGGCGCGGGCGATCCGGGATGAATTTCCGGCCGGTCGGATCGGGACGCTGGCCTACAACGCCGCCGGCATGCCGCCGGAGGGGTGGCGGCCGGAACCGAACCTCACCATCTGGCTGGCCACCGACTGCGTGCCGGACATGGAGCGGCACATCCCGGCGGAACAGAATGCGGCCTTCAAGGCGCGCATGGAGGCGTGGCGCGGCCTCGCCCCGAAGTTGCACATCTGGGATTACCACGTGACCTTCAT
>JAVBSD010000268.1:0-4055 GCA_031547325.1 Victivallaceae bacterium
CTTGGTGCCGAAGTACAGGGTCGGGTCGTCGCGCAGCACCACCGAATCGTCGCAGTAGAGCGGCAAAGTGGAGCCTTCCAGCGCGTCGGCGAGGCGGCGTTCCCATTTGGCCAGCGCCTCATCGCGGGTGAGCCCCAGGCCGAATGTCTCGATGCCGACCTGGTCGATACAGCGGCGCATCAGCTCCAACGAGGCCTGGTAGATTTCGGGATGGTTGCGGTCCACGGCGCGGTTGAGCTCCATGGTCAGGACGTTGATGTATTCATAGGCGATCTTGCGCTCGAGCGCCGCGTCGCCGGCGGCCAGGGTCATGGCCCGGTCGAGGTAGGCGCGCATGGCGGCGATGACCTCGGGCGTGTAGTTGATCGCCGAGCCCGGCCGGCGGTCGCGGTAGAAATCATGCCATAACTGGCGTTGGTAGGCGACGTACTCGGCCATCGCCGGGGCGGCGGCGCCGTAGAAGCCGGCGACGAATTCGGCGATCAGCTCGTCGAGTTGCCACTCGGGATTCCACATTTTTTTGACGATGTACCAGCTTTTGAGCTCGGCGAGCGAGCCGTGGCCGAACTCGGCGGCTTCGAAGAAGACGCCTTCGACCCCGTTGTCGATCAGGAACTGCCAGTTGGCGTCCAGGAGGTCGAAGTTGGGGAAGGCCACCGGCAGGTTGTTGCAGATGCCGCTGTCGATGTAGTCCCAGATGAAGATGTGTTCGGCGATCTCGTTCCAGACCCGCATCTCCTCGACGATCTGCGGCACGTCCTTCAACGGCAGCAGCATCAGCGCGCCGCCGCGTTGGCGGATCGGAGCGTAAAAAACAACAGTGTTGGGGCCCGGTTTGATGGTCGGCGGCGGCGACTGGCTGCCGACGTAGGCCAGGGTGGTGATCATGATTTCCGGATACTTTTTGGCCAGGCGGTCGGCGACCTTGTTGGCCAGTTCGAGCTGGGCTCCGGAAACGCCTTCGGCGGCGATCATTTCACTGCAGGTCGGGCATTCGCATTTGTCGGAGGTGTTGTCGTTGCTCGACACGCTGTAGATCCGGGTGCCGGGACGCTTGGCGATCGCCGCGTCGAGGTGCTCGACCATGACGTCGACCACGCCGGCAGAGGTGTAGCAGAGCTGGCCGTCGGCGCGGGTGGTGGCGTGGCGCTTGCCGTTGCGCATCGGGAAGTATTCCGGGTGCGTTTCGAAGTACTTCTCGGTCGGCACCAGGTCGTAGTAGGTGTGGATGAAGTATTCGCTGTTGGCCAGGTCGCCGCCGTATTCGAACGGGACGTAGGAATAATAGGAAACCGGCTGCAGGCGGTTGAAGCCGGCCCACTGCTCCGCCTCGGGCGGACGCGACAGCGTCTGCGGCGTCGCCCAGGTGTCGCGGTAGAGCGGCTCGCGCAGCAGGAAGGGCGGCGAGTAGCTGCGCGGCACCACCGTGGCGGCGTCGGCGTCGCGGGTCGGGACGATCATTTCGTCGATCAGGTTGAACCAGCGGCAGCCGAGGTCTTCCTCAAGCAGCGCGATCACGCCGTAGATCGAACCGCGCGCGCCGCCGAGCAAATAAAGGTTGCCGCCGTCGACGGCGATGCGGTAGGCGTGTTCCCTGGGATCGGCCGCGATGCCGGCGGCCGCGGCCGGCCGGGTGTTGCCGATGCTGATATCGGGCGGCGTCACCGGGGAGGCGTCGTCGACGATCCGGTAGTCGGCCCCGAACATTCTGGACAGGGTTGCGGCCAGGAGATCGGCTCCGAAGAGGTCCTGGGGGGTGGCGTCGGCGGGGATGACGATGGTCATCTTGCGCCAGCCGGCGACTTCGACGCCCGCCCCCTTGGGCTTCAGGGCGTCGGCCGCGAGGACCGACGCCGCGAGTACTGCGATTGCGATGGAAAAAAACTTCATGATTCGATTACCAGATGTCGTTGTAGTACCAGGTGCGCGGATAGTTGCCGCCGTTGGTGTCGGCGTATTTGACGAGATCGTTGAACTTTTCGACGTGGCCGTCGGCGTGGAGGAAGTTGGCCGAGACGGCGTGGTTCTTCAGGAACGAAGCCATGCCGGCTCCGCCGGGCGTCGGATAGCTGCCGTCGTAGTCGCCGAGGAGCTTGGCTTCGCTCGGTGATTTGCAGGCGGCGAGCTTTTTCGATGTGGTGACCCAGCCCAGGAATTCATTGTAGGCGTAATTGGTGACCGGGCAGCCGGCTTTGTTGGGGTAGTCGGTGTACCAGGCGGTGGCGGTGCCGCCCGAGGGGCAGAAAAGCTGGCCCGGCGTCTTGTAGCTGGCGCTGATCGATGCGGGGTACTCGGCGCCCAGGTAGGTGAAGAGCTGGTCGACCCACATATTGGCGCCGAAGGCGGTACCGAAGAGCCGCGGATACCCCGCGCCGCCCGCTTGCGGCAGCGTGTCTTCATTGTCGTTGGCATACATGATCAACGACAGGCCGATCTGCTTTTCATTGGAGAGGCACTTGGCCTGCTGGGCGGCGGCGCGGGCCTTGGACAGCGCCGGCAGCAGCATGCTGGCGAGGATCGCGATGATCGCGATCACCACCAGCAATTCAATGAGCGTGAACAATTTCTTCATTCTTTCTCCATGTTTTGTTTGCGGTTTTTTTCGGTATCGGTTATAGGGTGACCATCGGCAGGCTTTCGGCCAGCTCACGGTCGGTGAACTGTTCGATCGGGATGAATTCAAAGTAGTCGAAATAGAGGAGGTCTTCTTCAGTGGTGCCGATGCCCGGCGCGCTATAGAAGTAACCCTCGATCGCCGGCGAGAACATGTAGAGCCGGAAGAGGTAGGCCCACTGGTAGTCGTCGGAGGTCATGTTTTCCGGCACTATGACCGTGCCGAGCTGGGTGCCTTCGACGCCGGAGCGCCACATGCCGATCTGGAAGAGCGGCTGGCCCGGCTGCTTGGCCTGAACCAATTCGGGGCGGTAACGGAGCCGGACGACATAGACCTGCTGATTCGGCGCCTGGCCCAGCAATTCGGCGAACCCCCATTGGATGCCCCAATCGTTGCGTACCGCGCCCGGCGTGCGGAAGGCGCGGCCGAGCAGACTTTTGGGCTCTTCGACCTTGGTGCCGAAGGGCAGATTCGGATCGTCGCGCAGTACCACCGAATCTTCGCAGTAGAGCGGCAGCGTGGAGCCGCCCAGCGCGTCGGCGAGGCGGCGTTCCCACCGCGCCAGAGCGTCTTCGCGGGTGGTCCGCAGGCCGAATTTCTCGATGCCGGCCTGGTCGATATAGCGGCGCATCAGCTCCAACGACGCCTGATAGGCCTCGGGATTCTTGCGGTCCACGGCGCGGTTGAGCTCCAGGGTCAGGGCATTGATGTACTCGTAAGCGATCTTGCGCTCGACCGCCGCGTCGCCGGCGGCCAGGGTCATGGCCCGGTCGAGGAAGCCGCGCATGGCGGCGATGACCTCGGGCGTGTAGTTGATCGCCGAGCCCGGCCGGCGGTCGCGGTAGAAATCCTGCCACAGTTGGCGCTGGTAGGCGACGTATTCGGCCATCGCCGGGGCGGCGGCGCCGTAGAAGCCGGTGAGGAATTCGCCGATCAGCTCGTCGATATTCCACTCGGGATTCCACATCTTCTTGACGATGTACCAGCTCTTGAGCTCGGCGAGCGAGCCGTGGCTGTATTCGGCGGCTTCGAGGAAGACGCCTTCGACTCCGTTGTCGATCAGGAACTGCCAGTTGGCGTCCAGGAGGTCGAAATTGGGAAAGGCCACCGGCAGGTCGTTGCAGATACCGCTGTCGATGTAGTCCCAGATGAAAATGTGTTCGGAAATTTCATTCCAGACGCGCATCTCCTCGACGATCTGCGGCACATCCTTCAGCGGCAGCAGCATCAGCGAGCCGCCGCGCTGGCGGATCGGGGCGTAGAAGACCACTGTATTGGGGCCCGGTTTGATGGTCGGCGGCGGCGACTGGCTGCCGACGTAGGCCAGGGTGGTGATCATGATTTCCGGATACTTCTTGGCCAGGCGGTCGGCGACCTTGTTGGCCAGTTCGAGCTGGGCTCCGGAAACGCCTTCGGCGGCGATCATTTCACTGCAGGTCGG
>JAVBSD010000148.1:0-6624 GCA_031547325.1 Victivallaceae bacterium
TCCTGCGCGCCATGGGCCCCATGCTGCGCGAAAACCGCTACGCCGACGCCGCGCTCTACGCCGTCGGCGAGGTCCGGCACTTCGTCACCGGCAAAAGCAATTCCACCCCCATCACTCCGCCGGCAACCGCGCCGGCCTCCGGCCAATCCTCCGAGCGGCGCGGAATCTTCATCACGGTTCTGTTCGTCGGCCTCCTGATCTTTCTGCTGAGCCGGGGCGGGAGAATCCGCGGCGGCAGAGGCGGCGGAGGCCATGGCGGCATCTTCTTCGGCGGCGGCAGAGGCGGCGGGGGCGGCGGGGACGGCTTCGGCGGAGGCGGAGGAGGGAGCGGCGGCTTCTCGGGCGGCGGAGGCCGCGGCGGGGGCGGCGGAGCTTCCGGCGGCTGGTGACCGCAAAAAATTCCCGGCCGCATTTGCATATCCGGCGTTCGGGTGGTAAATTCCGGTAACGAAGGAGAAAATGCCATGAAAGCAACGCTCATCGCCCTGGGAGTCATCGCCGTTCTCGCCATCGTCGTCTTTGTATCGGTCCGGTCGATCCGCAACGGACTGATCGCCAAAGACAAGGCCGTCAAAACCGCCTGGGCCGGCGTCGAAACCGACCTTGAGCAGCGCACCGACCTGATCCCCGAATTGCTCGAAGGACTCGAAGGCTACCTGATCAGCCATGAGGAGCTCGGAGAAGCCGTCGCCGCCCGCCGCCAACAGCTGCTCGAAGCGGCCGGACCGGCCGCCAAAGGCGAAGCGGACAAGGCGCTGGCCTCGGAACTCGAACGGCTGATGGCCTTCACCCGGCAATTCCCCGAGCTCCAGGCCCACACTGATTTCGCCCGCATCCGGGACGAGCTGGCGGCGATCGCCGGACGGCTCCCCGGCAAGCGCGCCGACTACAACGACGCCGTCCGCGCCTACAACACGGTGATCCGCAAGAGTCCGGGCTCGTTCTTCGCCAAGCACATGGAGCTCTATCCGGCCGAATACTTCCAGCCTGAAGCGGGCTCCGAAGACGCGCTTGACGCGGAGCACATGGCGCTCCAGCCGAAATGATTGGCATATTCCTCCGGGTGTGATATATTGAGGGATCGCACCAACCGCAAAAAGGAGGAGGAGCCATGTTTGAGGATTGGGTCAACGTCGATGAAGTCCGGGAAATCCGGGGCCGGGTGCTCGTCTACTTCGGTTACGGCGCCATCAACAAAATGACCGACATCGCCGCCGAGCTCAAGGCGCGCGGCGTCGACAAGGTCCTGATCGTGGTCACCGGGGACGCCTACAAGCTCTCCGGCGCCTGGCCGCCGGTCGAAGCCGCCCTGGCGGCCGCGAAAATCCAGTACACCCTGTTCGACCGGATCGTCGCCAACCCCACCGCCAAAGAGGTGGATGAAGCCGTCAAGGTCGGCCGCCAATCCGGCGTCCGGGCGGTCATCGGCATCGGCGGCGGCAGCGCCATCGACGCGGCCAAAAGCACCGCCATCCTGCTCGAATATCCCGGCAAAACCGCCGCCGGGCTGTACGAGTTCGAGTTCACGCCCGACAAGGCGCTGCCGGTGGTGGCGATCAACCTGACCCACGGCACCGGCTCCGAGGTCAACCGGGTCGCGGTGGTCAGCATCGAGGAGCGGAACTTCAAGCCGGCGATCGTCTACGACTGCCTCTATCCGGCGTGGTCGATCGACGATCCGCAGCTGATGATGAGCCTGAGCCCGTTCCAGACTTTGTACACCAGCGTCGACGCGGTCAACCATTCGATCGAAGCGTCGACGTCGACGGTCGCCAGCCCGTATTCGGTGACGCTGGCGCGGGAATCGATCCGGCTGGTGGCCAAATATCTGCCGGCGGCCCTCAAAGATCCCAAAGACCGGCGGGCGCGTTACCAGTTGCTCTACGCTTCGATGCTGGCCGGGATTTCCTTCGACAACGGGTTCCTGCATTTCACCCACGCGCTGGAGCATCCGCTGAGCGCGGTCCAGCCGAAGCTCGCCCACGCGCTCGGGTTGAGCATGCTGCTGCCGGCGGTGATCAAGGACATCTATCCGCACTGCGCCGGCGTCCTGGCCGACATCCTGTCGCCGCTGGTGCCCGGCCTGACCGGAGTCAAGACGGAGGCGGAACAAGCGGCGGTCGGGGTCGAAAAATGGCTGTTTTCGGTCGGCGCGAACCGCAAGCTGACCGACGAAGGCTTCACCGAGGCGGACATCGGCAAGCTGACCGAACTGGTCTTCGCCACGCCGTCGCTGCCGGCGCTGTTGGCGGTGGCGCCGGCCAAAGCGGACCGCCGTTCCGTGGCCGCCATCTACCGCGATTCCCTGAAACCGATGGAATAAGGATCAGACTTCGTTCCGGTCGAAGCGGTACCCGCCGCCGCAGAAACGGCAGCGGGTCGCCGCTTCGCCGTCTTTGAAAATCTCGTCGAGCTCCCGCTCCGACAATAATTTCAGCCCGGCGGCGAAGCGTTCTTTCGAACAGTCGCAGCGCCACGCCGGCGCCGGCGCCGGGTAGGTTTTGATTTCGGGAACCGCCGCCTCGCCCTCGAAGACCGCGTCGGCGACGCGCTTGAGTTTTTCGCCCGGCGAAGCCGCCCGGCCGAGCCAGAAACGCGCCTCCGGCGATTCCAGCCGGGTCCGCAGCCGGGCGAATTCCTCCAGATCGCAGCCGGGCAGCGCCTGCAGCAGCGCCGCGCCGGCCGAAGCCACCGGCTGCTCCGGATCGGAGCTCCATTCCAGCGCCGCGGCGATTTCGGTTTCGATCTGGTCGCTGACCGAAAAATAATAGGCCAGCGCCTCGGCGGGTTCGCGCAGCGTCGACTCGACCTCGCCGGACTGAAGGATTCTGCCGTTTTGGCCCGAACGGGTCACCGCGACCGCCACCGGTCCCGTTCCCAGCAGGTCGTCCAGCGTCGCCGCGCCGCCGGAAGCCGGATGCGGCTCGGCGATCATGCCCCGGATGGAACCGTCGGAGGCGGCTTCGACCAGCACCTGGCCGACCGCGCCCGCCCAGCGCCAGCGGATCGAATACTTTTCATCGTCGCCCAGCAACACCGTCGCGGCGGCGGCGGCCGCCAGCGCCTGGCTGAAAATCTCCGCCGCCGCCGGATCGGCGTCATGGCGGCGGATCGCCTCGTTGGCCGCCTGCGCCGCCTCGGCCAGCGCCAGGCGCAAGGGCGGAAAGAGGGCGGTGCCGCGGATCAGCCAGTCGGCGGGAGTCATTGGAGCTTCACCCGTTTGATCTGCTTTTTACCGGCCTTGAGCAGGAGCTCGCCGCCGGAGAAATCGCCGGCTTTGACGTTGAGCGCGACATCGGCGACGCGCTGATCGTTGAGGTAGGCGCCGCCGCCCTGGATCAGGCGCCGGGCTTCGCTGGTCGAAGGGCACAATCCGGCCGCGACCATCAGTTTGGCGATCCACATGCCTTCGCCGGCGAAGTCGGCCGCCGGCAATTCCACCGTCGGCAGCGCCTCCTCGCGGGCGGTCTTGACGTCGATGGCGGCGACGGCGCTCGAGGTGGCAATCGTCCCCTCGGGGTCGGCGAAACCGAACTTGCCGCCGGCGGTCAGAAAGGCTTCGCGGGCGGCGGCTTCGCCGTGGGCGAGCGCGGTCGCCTCGTAGGCGAGGATTTCCTTGGCGCGGTTGAGCTCCCGGGCGTCCTTGTTTCCATCGGTCAAGCGGCGGATCTCCTCCACCGGCAGCGCGGTGAAATAGCACAGCAGCTTGGCCAGCGCGGCGTCGTCGCAGTTGCGCCAGAACTGGTAGTATTCGAAAACCGGGGTGCGGTTGACGTCGAGCCAGACGTTGTGGCCGCCGGCGGTCTTGCCGAACTTCTTGCCCGCGCTGTCCAGCAGCAGCGGGAAGGTCAGGCATTCGACCCCTTCGCGTCCCATCTTGCGCGCCAGCTCGACCCCGGCGACCATGTTGCCCCACTGGTCCTGGCCGCCGAACTGCATCTGGCAGCCGTAGTCGCGGTTGAGCACCACGAAGTCATAGGCCTGGAGGATCGAATAGTTGAATTCGAGGAAGGTCAAGCCGTCTTCGAGGCGCGATTTGACCGAATCCTGGGCCAGCATTTTGTTGACGCTGAAGCGCGACCCGATCTCCCGCAGGAAATCGAGGTAGTTGATCCGGCACAGCCAGTCGGCGTTGTCGACAAAATGGGCCTGCCCCGAGTCCAGGCTGATGAAACGCGCCAGCTGCGCCTTGAGCGCCCGGGCGTTGGCGGCGACCTCCTCCTTGGTCAGGATCGGCCGGGCCGAAACCCGTCCGCTGGGATCGCCGATCTGGGCGGTGGCGCCGCCGACCAGGGCGATCGGGACATGCCCGGCGCGCTGCAGGAGGCGCATCGCCATGATCGGCAGCAGGTGGCCGACATGCAGGCTCGATCCGGTCGGGTCGAAGCCCACATAAAAGGTGACCGAACCCGTATTCAAAAGTTTTTCGATGCTTCCGGCGTCGGTTTCCTGGTAGACGAAACCGCGGTCCTGCAATTCACGATAAACACTTTTCATCACTGTTCTCCCTTGCGAATCCCGTTTGCGGCCCCATAAATGCCCGGGATTACCCAAACCGGTAATATAGCATCTCTTTCCGCCGCGCGCAAGCGGATTGCCTCATTGAAATATTTTTCGGCTTCGCCGGGTTGTCAAACCGGCGCGGGTATGCTATATTAGCAGATAT
This sequence comes from Victivallaceae bacterium, assembly GCA_031547325.1. Classification (GTDB taxonomy): domain Bacteria; phylum Verrucomicrobiota; class Lentisphaeria; order Victivallales; family Victivallaceae; genus JAVBQJ01. The sequence continues at coordinate 4,667 of JAVBSD010000148.1, forward strand.
TATTCACATCGGTTTAACGAAAGATTATTCAGCATGGTCAAAATCACCTTCATGGGCGCCGGCAGCACCGTCTTCGCCAAGAACGTCCTCGGCGACTGCCTCTCGGTCCCGTCTCTTTCCGACTGCCACATCGCGCTTTACGACATCGACGCCACCCGTCTCGATGAATCGCGCCGGATGATCGACGTGCTCTATCAGAACCTCAACCAGGGGCGCGCCTCCATCTCCAGCCACCTCGGGAAGGGCGAACGCCGCAAAGCCCTCGACAAGGCCGACTTCGTCATCAACGCCATCCAGGTCGGCGGCTACGAGCCCTCGACGGTGATCGACTTCGAGGTGCCGAAAAAATACGGTTTGAAGCAGACCATCGCCGACACCCTGGGCATCGGCGGCATCTTCCGCGCGCTCCGGACCATCCCGGTAATGTGGGATTTCGCCCGCGACATGGAGGAGGTCTGCCCCGAGGCCTGGCTGCTCAACTACACCAATCCGATGAGCATGCTCACCGGCGCGATGCTGCGCCACACCGGCGTCAGGACGGTCGGCCTCTGCCATTCGGTGCAATGCTGCAGCCAGTCGCTGCTGGAATGCCTCGGACTGCCCTACGACAAGGCGCGCATCCGCGACCGCATCGCCGGCATCAACCACATGGGCTGGCTGTTGAGCCTCCGCGAGGACGGCGTCGACATCTACCCGAAAATCCGCGAACTGGCCAAAACCAAGCTGGCCGCGTGGCGCAAGGCCGACCTCAAGGACAAGTCCGGCAACATGGTCCGGCTGGACATGATGCTCAACTTCGGATACTACGTCACCGAGTCGAGCGAGCACAACGCCGAATACCATCCCTTCTGGATCAAATCGCGTTATCCGGAGCTGGTCGACGAGTTCAACATCCCGATCGACGAATATCCGCGCCGCTGCGTCAACCAGATCAGGGACTGGAAGGAACGTTCGGCCGAGCTGATCGCCAACCCGCACCTGAACCACGAGCGCAGCCTCGAATACGGCTCCTACATCGTCGACGCGATCGTCTCCAACCGTCCGGCCCAGATCGGCGGCAACGTGCTCAACCGGGGCCTGATCCCCAACCTCCATTCCGACGCGGTGGTCGAGGTGCCCTGCCTGGTCGACGGCAACGGCGTCCAGGGCTGTTACGTCGGCAGCCTGCCGGAACAGTGCGCGGCGCTGAACCGCAACCACATCAATGTGCATCTGCTGGTGATCGAAGCGGCGGCGACCTTGAACAAAGAGCGCATCTACCAGGCGGCGATGCTCGATCCGCATACCGCGGCCGAGCTCAGCATCGACGACATCCGCTCGATGTGCGACGAGCTGATCGCCGCCCACGGCAATATGCTGCCCAAATACCGTTGACACCGCCCGCATGGGAGAAGAGCGATTGCGAACCGCAACAGGAACAGCGAAAATGTTAAAAAACCGAATCGGCTTCGGGCTGTGCGCCCTGGCCCTGCCTCTGATCGCCCTGGCCATCGCATTCATGGCCTGTACTTCACAGGGAGCGGCCTCCGCCCTCCCCGAAAACCAACAGCTCGAATTGATTTCGCGGCTCACCTCCCGGACTCTGGAGAACAGCCACTACCGCCAGCAGCCGCTGGATGAAGACATTTCCGCCAAGGCCTTCGACCAGTTTTTCAAGCTGCTCGATCCCAACCGGATGTACTTCAACGCGGCGGACATGGCCGAATTCGAGCCGGAGCGCGCCGCGCTGGCCCAGAAGCTGCGTTCCGGCAAGATCGGATTCGGCGACCGGGTCTACAAGCGTTATCTGGAGCGCTTCACCGAATACCGCGCCTGCGCCGACGAGCTGATCGCGGCCGGGCTGGATTTCACCGTCGACGAAACCATCGAACTCGACCGCCAGAACGCGCCGTGGTTCGCCACCGAGGCCGAACAGCGCGATTTCTGGCGCCGCAAGGTCAAAAACGACGTGCTGTACT
>JAVBSD010000421.1:0-3633 GCA_031547325.1 Victivallaceae bacterium
GATATTAATTATGCTACTTCAATAAGTATAGTGCAAAATCGTTTCGAAGTCAATACCCCGGATGAAAAAAACAGCAAAAAAAACGGCCGCCATCCCCATGGAAACGCCGCCCGCCCTTTTGAAACCGCGGAACAATAATCACATATATCAATGAGATTTATAAAAATTTACGCTTTTTTTGGCAGGATAACTCTTGACATGAAATGAGAAATGTACTATAATAGTTCTCGGAACAAAATTAGGGATCATATGAATCAGCCGTCGCCATCGCCTCTGGACACCCGGGCCGCCACGCCACTGTACCTGCAATTGCATGACCGCTTGCTCGGCCAGATCCGCAGCGGCCAAATCCGGCGCGGCGAAGCGCTGCCGGGCATCAAAAAGCTCGCGGCCGAGGCCGGAGTCAGCATCATCACCGCGGAAGCGGCGCTGCAGAAGCTGATCAGTTCCGGCATCTGTTACCGCCGTCCCAAAAAGGGTACTTTCGTCGGTCCGGCGATCGACGCCCCGCCGGTCTCCGCGCCCTCCGCCGATTCCGGCGGGATTGCGGCGCGCCGGGCGGTGGTGGTGTTTTCGCCTTATGTCATCGAAGAATGCACGCTGCTGAATCCGCTCAACCACGGCATCCACGCCGAAGCGCGCGAAAACGGTTGGGACATTCTGCACATTTCCGGCGATCTGGCGCGGCAGATCGATTCGCTCGACCGGAATCCGGGCATCGACATTTGCGGCGTCATCGTTTTGGCCTGCGCGGATCTCACCTCGCTGCCGGAAATCGCCCGCAACCATCCCCGCCTCCGTTTCATCCTGACCAACTACCAGATCGAGGATTTCGAAAGCACGCCCGCCAATCTCTTCGGGGTCTTCTCCGAGGAATTCGGCGGCGGTTACACCATGACCCGGTATCTGCTGCAGCAGGGCTGCCGCCGGATCGCGGTGATTTACTCGCGCAACGCCGATTGCAATTACGCCATGCGCATCGCCGGCTACCGCCGGGCGCTGGAGGAGGCCGGAATTCCCTTCGATCCGGCGCTGCTCTGCGAAGGACCGCATAATCCGCCGGCGCGGCTGCGGGAAACCGGACGGCAATGCATCGCCGAATTGCTCGGCCGGACGCTGCCGGACGCGGTCTTCGGCCTCAACGACCAGTTCACCGCGGGAGCGGCCGAATATCTGCGCGACGAACGGCCGGATTTGGCGCCGGCACTGGCCGGATACGATAATTTCGTGCCGGAAATCAGCATCGCCTACGGGTTTCCGACCGTGGAGGTCGATACCGGAATGATCGGGCGGACGGCGGTCAAATTGCTGCGGGAAGCGAAACCACCGGTGAAAAGCCTCCGCCTGCCTCCGACCTTGATTCAGCGTTGAGCCCAAAACACGAAAGGAGCGGGGCCATGCAAAAGAAATTCACATTGATAGAACTGTTGGTAGTGATCGCAATCATCGCGATTCTCGCCAGCATGCTGCTGCCGGCGCTGTCGAAAGCGCGGGCGGCGGCGCAGGCCGCCAAATGCCTGAACAACGAAAAGCAACAATTGCTGGCTTTGCATCTGTTCGCCAACGACAATGACAATAAAATCCCGGCTTACAACGGCTTCGGCGCCCCGACCTGGACGGTACTGTTTCACCAGACGGCTCCCTACATCGGGATCACTCCGAACGCCGCCGGAATTTCCCGCCAGACCACGGTGTACGACTGTCCGACGTTCGGTCCCCTGTGGGGGCGCTACGTGATTCCGGAATCCTGGGGCTGGGAGGGAATGGGCTTCACCTACGCGGAGAATGCCGCTCTGAGCGACCAGTCGCTCGGCGCCGCCGCCGCGCCCTCCTCCACCTGGATCGCCGCGGAAATGTACAATACCGGCGGCCCCTGGATGGTGATTTCCACAAACAGCATCACCTTCCTGGTGGACACCCATTCCAAGGCGGCCAATGTGATGTACCTGGACGGCCACGCCGCCGCGCAGCGGATCGCCTCCTCCTACCCGGACATCAGCGACACCATCGACGGAAATTGAAAGAAACCGAAGCATGACATCATTCCGCCACGCAATTCTCCTCTGGCTTGCGCTGCTGAGCCCGGCCGTCTTCGCCGACTCGTTCGAGGTTTGGCCGGTCGCTCCCGATTCCCCGGCCGCCGTGCTGCCCGACACCACGCCGGAATCGCCGCCGGCCGCCCCGGAGCTGTTGATCGTCGCCACGCCGGGCGAATATGAATCGGCTTCCTTCGCCGTGCGTTCCGCCCTCCCCCGCGAAGATTTCGAGCCGTTGCCGCCGGTGCTGCGCGGCGCCGGCGGCGAATTGCCGGCCGACGCCCTCCGGCTCCGCTATGTGCTCTGCCATTGGCAGAGCGGCAGCGCCTGGGACGACCTGCCCCGCATCAAAGGCCGGCGCCGGCTCATCCCGGAGCTGCTGGTCAACGATTCCGGGCTCCTGCGGGTCGGAATGGCGGAACAGACCAATGAGGCGCGGCTGCGGCCGCGGGATGGCGGCGTCCGGTACGTCGACATCTCCGTCGAAACGGATTCGCCGCTCTCCATCTGGAACGCGGATCTGCCGGTCGCCGATTTTCCGTTCGCCGACGCCGCCATTCCGGTCCCCGCGGCGCTTCCGGAAAACTTCACCCGGCAATACATGCTCACCATCCGGGTGCCGGAAGAGACGCCGCCGGGACTTTACCGCGGTGAAATCCGCTTCGCAGGCGGCGGCGGCGCGATCGCGCCGCTCCCGGTCAAACTGCGCGTGCTGCCATTCCAGCTTCCGGAGGCGCGCACCTAGTACGACCTGGAGCAGCCATTTTTCGCCAATCTTTACAGCTACGGCTGCATCGGTTCGGAGGAAGGCAACCTGGCGCCGTTCCGCCGTTCCCGGGAACAGCTGGCGGCGGAATTCCGCAACCTCGCCGCGCACGGAGTCCGGTACGCCGGTCTTTACCAGGGCCAGGTCAGCCAGGATGACGCGCTGCTCCGGGAAGTGCTCGAATTGCGGCAGGAATGCGGCCTGGCCACCCGCCCGGTGTTCTTCCTCGGCCCGGAAAACAACCTCGGATTCGGCGTCGACTCCTCGCCGGAAAGCCTGCGACGGCTCGGGGAACGGGTCGAAGCCCTCTGCGACCTGGTCGAGGAGGTCTACGGCCACCGCGACGTCTATTTTTACGGCATCGATGAAGCCGGGGACGACACGGTGAACAGTCAGCGGCCGGTGTGGCAGACCATCCACGAGCACGGCGGCAAGGTGTTCGCCGCCGGTTTCCGGACCAAAACCTTCGAGGCGGCCGGCAACCTGCTGGACCTGATCGTCTGCGGCGGCTGGCCCTCTCCCGAAGAAAGCGAACGCTGGCACGGCGCCGGGCACAAGATCATGGCCTACGGCATTCCGCAGACCGCGGTGGAAAATCCGGCGGTCTACCGGCGCAGTTACGGCCTCGCCCTGTGGCGCGCCGGCTACGACGGCGTGATGCCCTATGCGTATTACAGCATCAACGGCCACCCCTGGAACGATTTCGACCACCCGCTCCGCGATATGAACCTGGTATACCCGACCGCCGACGGAGTGATCGACACGCTGGCCTGGGAGGCGTTCCGGGAAGCGCTCGACGACATCCGCTACGCGACCTTGCTCGGGCTGCTG
>JAVBSD010000397.1:0-3663 GCA_031547325.1 Victivallaceae bacterium
CAAATGACGCCGGAATTTTTCCGGCGTCATTTTTTCGGGCGAACATCAGTGAAAAAAAATTCCCGCCAGGCGGCGAGTTTTTCCCCGAAACCCCACTTCGCCGCCGCCGGACTGGTCGAAGGCAGTTGAGCAATGGTCCACGCCCCCTTCTCCACCTCCGGACAATGGCGCTTCAACAACCGCCTGGCACTCCCCCCATTGCAGGCGATCGCCCGCAACTCCGGCAGCGACGCGACCAGCTCCGCAATCGGATTGGCAACTTCATCGGTAATCGCGCTGTCCAAACTGCCGGGCCGGTCGGCGGCGGCCAGCACATCCCACACCGCCACCCCCGCGGCGGTCAACGCCGCGACGCGATCTTCATAAGCTGCCGCCGCGTCGAAGCCGCACAATTCGGCCATGATCGGCCAGAACGCATTGCGGTCGTTCCCGTAGTATTGATTTCGCCGGATCGATTCGTCGCCCGGCAGACTGCCCAGGACCAGCACCCTGGCCCCGGGAGCGATCAGCGGCGGAAAGCCGCGTTTGATTACAGGAAGCAGATGCGGCTGATGCATTGATCGAAACTCTCCTTGCCGGACAGAATGTCGATCTCGACCCGCAGAAAATAGGTCGGCAGTTTGCAGTAACGCCCCGGATCGGGCAGCCGCACCGCGTCCTTTTCAGTGGTGACGATGAACTGGGCGCCCGCTTGAACCGCCCGGCTGGCGAAGTTGGAAATCTCATCCTCGGTGTAACGGTGATGGTCGGCGAACTCCGCCCGGTAAACCAGCACCGCGCCCAACTCCTCCAGCCCCTGCTCGAAACTGGCCGGATTGGCGATCGCCGACAACGCCGCCACCCGCGCCCCCGCCAACAGCGACAACGGCTCGCGGCGGTCGGGCTCGCGCAACAGCTCGAGATAACGCGGCCGATGACAACATTCGATGATCTCGGCGCGGCGGTTGTGGCGGTGCAGAAAACTCTTGAGGTGACGCAAATGCGGCCCTCCGTTGGATTTGGTCAGAAAAATGTAATCGGCGCGGCGCAGGTTTTTGATCGGTTCGCGCAGCGTTCCGCGCGGCAGCACATGGTGATTGCCGAACGGATCGGTCGAATCGACCAGCGCGATGTTGATGTGCTGCTTCAACTTGAGATACTGAAACCCGTCGTCGAGAATCAGCGTGTCGCACCCCAGCTCCCCGATGGCGTGCAAACCGGAATTGACCCGGTCCTTGTCGACCAACACCGCGACATTGCGCAGATTGCTGGCCAGCATGAACGGCTCGTCGCCGGCATAGGCGCTGTCGAGCAGCACCTCGCCGCCGGTCGACACCACCTTGGGCGGAACCCGCAAATTCCGGGAACTGTACTTCTGACGCAGCTTTTCGACCAGTCCGCGCTGCTTGCTGCGGTAGCCGCGGGAGAGAATCGCCACCCGGCGCCCCTTCTGGCTCAGGGTCTTGGCGAAAACCTCGACCACCGGGGTCTTGCCGGTCCCGCCGCAGGAAAGATTGCCGATCGACACCACCAGACAGCCCAACGCGTGCGGCCGGTAAACCCGGCGGCTGTACATCCACAACCGCATCTGCACCGCCATCCGGTAAAAACGGCTGGCGACGAAAAGAATCATGATCATCAGCCGGTCTTCCGGCCGGCGCCGGCGCCCCCGGATGATCTCCAGAAAATATTGTTCGAGTTTCTCGGAAAGCTGCGGCATCTCAATTTCCCTCCAGTATTGCACGCGCCTCTTCATCGCCGCCGCGCGCCGCCATGACCAGCCAGCGCAACCCCTGCCGGTCGTCCGGCTCGGTGCCGATGCCTTCGAAATAACAGTAGGCCAACTGCCGCTGCGCATTGACGTCGCCGCCGTCCGCCGCCCGCTTGAACCAGAAAAACGCCGCTCCGGGGTCTTCGGGAATGCCCTCGCCCGAAAGGAAAAGACAGCCGAGATTGTACTGGGCCTCCCGTTCCCCGGCCCGCGCCGCCCGCAGAAAATAATCCGCCGCCGTCCGCATGTCCTTGCCCACCCCGAGCCCCTGGGCGTAACACAGGCCGAGCCGGTACCACGCCGCCGGCAACTGCGCCTGCGCCGCCTGCTGAAAGTATTCCAGTCCCTTGGCGGTGTCGATCCCCCCCACCTCGTCGCCGGACAGATAATATTCGCCCATCCGCAGCTGCGCCGCCGGAACCCCCGCCTGCGCCGCGCGGGAATAGAGCCGGAACGCGGCCCCGGCGTCGCGCGTACAGCCAATGCCGAATTCCAGGCAGAAAGCCAACTGCGCCGCCGCTTCCGGATCGCCGGCCTGCGCCGCGGAGGTGAGCAATTTCACCGCCCGCTCCGGATCGGCGGCGCAACCGTCGCCGGCAATCAGCATTTCCGCGGCCAGCCGGCAAGCGACCGGATCGCCGCCCCGGGCGGCCCGGTCCAGTTGTTCGAACGCGCCGGTCAGCGACCTTTCGTCGCCGGCTTCACGCGCCTCCTCCAGCAAAAAAATTCCGAGCTGGCGCGCCGCGGCCGCCATGCCTCCGTCCGCCAGCTCTTCCAGCAGCGCCCGCCCGGCGGCGGGATCGGCCGCAACCTCGGCGGCGACGCTCGTTTCCGGCAGTCCCACGTAAAGCAGCGCCGCTTCGCGCAAACGCGCCTCGCCGATGCCGGCGCCGCCGGCGAGGCGGTAATACTGCAGCGCCCGGTGCGGATCGCGGGCGACCCCGAAACCGGTTTCAAAACAGTAACCGAGATTGTACCACGCTTCGGGCAGCCCGGCCTCCGCCGCCAAACGGAACCAGTAGGCGGCCTGCTCCGGACTGCGCGTCCTGCCGTTGGCGCCGGTAAAATAATCGAAGCCGAGCTCAAGCTGAGCCCGGGCATCGCCGGCTTCGGCCGTCCGGCGCAATTCGTCGACCGGCGGCGGTGCGCCGTCGTCGGCGACCGCCAATCCGGCGGCCGCCGCCAGGGCCAGGCAGCAAACGGAAAATCTCACGAAACTCCTACTTCTTCCTCAATTCGGCGAGCTCGGCCTGGAGCGCCTCCAGCTTGGCGGCGAGCTTTTCGACCTTCTTGGGCAATGCGTGGCGCGCCATGAATTCGCGCTGCCCTTCCGCCGGGGTCCCCAGGGCGATGAACTGCGCCGGCAGGCTCTTGACCACGCCGGAAGTCCCCGCGACCTGGACGCCGTCGCCGAGGGTGATATGTCCGTTGACGCCGGCCTTGGCTCCGAGAATCACCCCGCGTCCCAGCTCGGCGCTGCCGGCGATGCCGGACTGGGCGACCAGGATCGAGCTTTCGCCGATGACCACGTTGTGGGCGACCATCACCTGGTCGTCAATCTTGACGTTGCGCTTGATCCAGGTCTTGCCGAAACGGGCGCGGTCGACGGTGGTGTTGGCGCCGATTTCAACGTCGTCGTCGATCTGGACGATGCCGGTCTGCTGGACCTTGACCAGCCCCTGCGGCCCCGGGACAAAGCCGAAGCCGTCGGCGCCGATGACCACGCCGGGATGCAGAATCACCTGGTTGCCGATGAGGCAGCGGTACATCACCGTGACGTTGGGATAGAGGATGCATTTGACGCCGACCCGGCACTGGTGGCCGATGTAACAGCCGGCGGCGATCACCGAACCGTCGCCGATGATGGCTTCCTCCTCGATCACCGCGTTGGCGCCGACATGGACGCCGACGCC
>JAVBSD010000494.1:0-3971 GCA_031547325.1 Victivallaceae bacterium
GGCCACCGCGATGTGACCGTCGAGGCGTAACCAGGTGAAACAGGACTCCGACACGGGCGGCAGCAGGGCGCGGCAGTATCTGGAAAAGACCGCCGGACGCGCCTGGAACCTGGTGGCCGGATTTCTGCCCTTCAACGATGAAAATATCAGCGAAAGCCTGCGCACCACCATCGCGCTGATCAAGACCGCGCTGCTCGGCGGCGGCGGCTACCTCGAAGACGGGGAAATCGAATTGTTCGGCAGCGTCTTCGGGCGGCGGTACCCGGCGCACAAGGTGGCCGAGCTGATCCGCTGCCTCAAGGAGTGCGACCCGATTTCGCCCGAGGCGGCGGCGCCGGAGCTGCGCAAGCTGCCCGAGGAGTCGCAGCTGGCGATTCTGCAGATTCTGATGGAGCTGGACGCCGCCGGCGGCGACGGCTCCGAAGTCCGGGGCGAAATGATCGCGCGCCTGGCGGAGCTGATGGAAATTTCTCCGGGCAGGCTGGAGGAGACCGTGGCGGCGGCCGACCGTCAGGGCCGCGCCGAACGGCGGAGGCTGTTGAAATCCGGCGCCGGGATTTTGGTGGCGCTGATGGTGATCCTGCTGTTCATCGGTACCGCCACGGTGCTCAAATCGGTGGTTTTCGGGTTGATCCTGGCCTATCTTTTTCTGCCGCTGGAGCGTTTTTACGAACGCTGCCTGGCGGGGCGGCGCAATCCTTTTTTCTGGATTTTCCATGGGATCGACGTGGTCCTGTCGCCGTTGCCGCGCCTGGCGCGGCGGCTCTCCGGGCGCGGGCGGGCCGGCGATCTGCCCGAGGCGGTGCGCCGCGAGCGCGAAAACAGCCAGCGGACCACCCGGGCGACCAGCCTGACCGTGCTGACCGCGGTGTTGCTCGCCCTGGTCGTGGTGCTGGCGGTCAGTTCGTGGTCGGCGGGGTATGTCTGGCGGATCGGCGACTCGGTGAATTCCTTTGTCCACAACGCCGGGAAGGCGGTGGAAAACCCGGAGGCGCCGGAAACGGCTCCGCGGCCGGAGGAGCCGGTACCGGCCGCCGGCGAAGCGACCGAAGCGGTGGCGGAGGCGGCCGGCGAAGCGGCCGGCGTCAAGGAGGAGCCGCAGGGGGTGGAGCTGACGATGTTGCGGATCAACCAGGAGCTCGAATTTCTGAAGCGGCGCTTCGAGTCGATTCCGCCGGTGCGTTCGGCGCTGACGGAAATCTCGAAATTTCTGGCGCGGGAGGATGCCGGCGAGGTGGTGGTGGATTTCCTGATGCGGAAAACGCTGGGGATTTTTTCTTTTACCGCCGAATTCTTCAGTTGGATCGGTTCGCTGCTGCTGAACATTTTGCTGACGATTTTCTTTTTCTCGCTTTTTCTCTCCAAGATCGCCACCGCGATACGGCGCGGCCGCGACAACCGCGACGGCGACGGGCGCGACCGCGGCTACGGCGCGTATCTGGTGCGCACGGTCTTCAACGGCAAGTGGCTGCCCCAGGCGCGCGAGGAAACGCTGAAGGACGCCGAGGAGATCATCGAGCAGGTCATCATCAAGCTGCGTACCTGGCTCAGGGGTTACCTGATCCTGATGACGATCGATTTCACGGTTTACACGACGGTCTTTTATTTCCTGGGAGTGCCGTATTTCGCGCTCTTCGGCCTGATTGCGGCCTGCGGGGTGCTGCTGCCGTTCATCGGGCCCACGGTGGCGGCGTTATTGACGGTATTGGTGACCCTGGCGGCCGGGGGATCGGCGGTCAGCGCGCTGCAGATCCTCGGGATCGTCGGGATCTTCCTGTGGCACAACGGGGTGGTGGATCAGTTCTTCCTCTACCCGTTGATCATCGGGGACGCGTTGGGGTTGTCGACGCTGGAAACGATCATCGTGGTGCTGCTGGGCGGGATTTTCGCCGGATTGACCGGGATGATTTTCGCGCTGCCGGCGGCGGCGGTGATCAAGTATCTGGTGCCGCAGATCTACAGCCGCTGGAAGGCGCCCGCATAGCCGGGATGATAAAAAAAAACGCGCCCCGGAGGGCGCGTTTTTTTTACCGTTTCCAATCAGAGAATGCCGCACCGCTTCAGGGTATTGGCCAGGACTTCGCGATTTTTAGAAGTCATTTCGCACAGCGGCAGCCGGTATTCCTCGGCCAGCAGGCCCTTCATGGCCATCGCCGCCTTGATCGGCACCGGATTGGTTTCGATGAATTGGTCGCGGAAGAGAGCGTAATATTTGCGGTGCAGCGCCGTGGCCCCCGCCATGTCGCCGGCGAAGAAGGCCGCGGCCAGCGCCACCATTTCCGCGGGAATCAGGTTCGACGCCACGCTGATCACCCCGGTCGCGCCGACCGCCATCATCGGCAGCATCAGCGAATCGTCGCCGGAGAGCACGGTGATGTCGCAGAGGTCCAGGACCTGGGAAACGCGTTCCGCGCTGCCGCCGGCTTCCTTCAGCGCCTTGATCATCGGATGCGCCGCCAGCCGCGCCACCGTTTCGGGCGCGATCGGCACCCCGGTCCGGCCGGGGACGTTGTAGAGCACCACCGGCAACCCGCCCTGGTCGGCGACCGCGGTGAAATGGCGGTACAGCCCCTCCTGCGACGGCTTGTTGTAGTAGGGCGTCACCTGCAGGGTGGCGTCGGCTCCGGCCGCCTTGGCGTGGCGGGTCAGCTCGATCGCTTCGCGGGTCGAATTGCCGCCGGTTCCGGCGATCACCAGACAGCGCTTGGCCACCCGGGCGGTGACTTCCCCGATCACCCGTTCGTGTTCGTCGTAATCCAGGGTCGGCGATTCACCGGTGGTCCCCATCGGCACCACCCCGGCCACTCCGGCGGCGACTTGCATCTCCACCAGACGGTGCAAGGTTTCCCAATCGACCTGACCGCCCCGGAAGGGGGTCACCATCGCAGTATAAATTCCTCTGAATTCCATGATCTCTCTTATCCCAGTGCCGCTAACAGTTCTTGGACCCGAACCAGCTTGGCCTCGAGTTCGGCCAGGTGGCTTTCCGCGTCGGCGATGACCTTGGCCGGCGCCTTGGAGCGGAAGTTTTCGTTGGCGAGTTTGGCTTGCGAGCCTTTGATCCAGCCTTGGAGTTCGGCTCGCTGTTTTTCCAGCTTGCGTCGCTCCTCGGCCATGTCGACCACGCCCTCCAACGGCAGGTAAATCGTTCCGGCGTTTTCCACCGCCTGCGGCGCCGCGCCGCGGGAAGCGATATCGTATTCGGCTTCGGCAATCTCCACCGATTCGGCGTTGAGCAGCCGGACCAGGCTCTCCAGCTCGTCGCGGAGGAAGCCGGCGGTCTCCGGCTTGGCCTGGACGTAAAAACGCACCTTGCGGCTGTCGGGGATGTCGGCGTTGGACTTGAGCGCCCGGCCGGCGCGGATCAGGGCGAACTTGTCGTCGACCGCGCGGGCGACGCCGCGCCACGCTTCGGGGATTTCCAGGTCGCCGGACTGCGGGAAGGGCGCGAAGCTCAGGCTGGCGCCGTCCTCGATGAAGCCCATCTTGTGCGCCAGCTCCTCGGTGATGAAGGGCATGAAGGGATGCAGCAGCCGCAGAATCCGGTACAGCGCGCAGTCCAGCACCGCCAGCGCCCGTTCTTTGGCCGCGCCGCCGGCGCGCAGCGGCGCCTTGGCCGCTTCGACGTACCAGTCGCAGAAGCCGCTCCACACCAGTTCGTAGAGTTCGTGGCAGGCGGAGTGGAACCGGAACTCGTCCAGCGCCTTGCCGATCGACGCCACCGCGTCTTCGAGCTTGACCAGGAGCCATTTTTCGTCGCTGGAGAGTTGGTCCAGCATCTGTCTGTCCAGCTCGGCGAAGCAGGCTTCCGCCGGGCCCTGCATCTGGCGGACACGGCAGGCATTCCCCACCTTGTTGGCGAAGTTGCGCCCCAGTTCGCACTTTTCGTTGCTGTAACGGATATCCATGCCGACCGGCGCGATGTAGGTGATCGAGAAGCGCAGCGCGTCGGCGCCGTATTCGGCGATCAC
>JAVBSD010000263.1:0-7977 GCA_031547325.1 Victivallaceae bacterium
GGCGTCATTTTTCTTCGCTTTGCACATGACGGAACTCTCCCCTTGTTACTTGCTTCCCGGCGCGCAGGGATAGCTGCCGAGGATTTTAAAAAATGAACACAACTGCTTCAGCTCGCCGCACGCCGCCGCGACTCCGGGGTCGCCGCGGTGTCCGATCAGATCGATGAAAAAAGCATATTCGAAATTGGCGTTCTTCAGCGGCCGGCTTTCGATCATGGTCAGGGTGATGCCGCGTTTTTCGAAGGGCGCCAGCGCCCCGTAGAGCGCGCCCGGCCGGTCGATGAGGCCGATGCACAGCGACGTCTTGTCGTCGCCGGTCGGGGCGGCTTCATGCCGGCCCAGGACCAGAAAGCGGGTCCGGTTGCCGGCCGAATCCTCGACATTTTCCTCGACGATCGGCAGATCGTAAAGCTCCGAGGCGATCCGGCCGGCCAGCGCGGCGGTCCCGGGGGTCGACGCCGCCAGCTCCGCCGCGCGCGCGGTCGACGTCGTTTCGACCAGCTCCGCGGCCGGAAATTCGCGCAGCAGGTAGCCGCGGCACTGGCCGAGCACCTGCGGATGGGTATAAATTTTCGCGATGGCGGCGCGCGGCGAACGCGACAGGAGGCAGTGGCGGATCGCCATCTCCAGCTCGTCGACGATTCCCACCGGCGAATACATCAGCATATCCAAAGTGTAGGTGACCACGCCCTCGGTGGTATTTTCCACCGGCACGCAGCCGGAGTCGGCGCGCTCGGTTTCGATCGCGCGGAAGACCTCGGCGATCGACGCCATGGGCCGGATGTCGACTTCGCGGCCGAAGCGTTCGAGCACCGCCTGGTGCGAAAAGCTGCCTTCGGGACCGAGGCAGGCGACCCGGGGGCGGGTTTCCAGCGCGCGCGCGCCGGAGATGACTTCGCGCCAGATCGCCCGCAGGGTATGGCCGGGCATCACGCCGCCGGCGTTGAGCTCGTCGAGACGGGCGAGCAGAGCGCGCTCGCGCTCCGGCACGAATACCGGCAGATTGCGCTCGCGTTTCCATTCGCCGATCGCCAGCACTTCGCGGTAGCGGTCGTTGAGCAGCCGGACGATTTCGGCGTCGATGGCGTCGATCCGGGCGCGGCGTTGATTCAGTTCCTCGATCATGATCATTTAATATATCGCACAAAAGTGCTTCGGCAAGTTTGAAATTCGAAAAAGGCGCGGTAATTTATGCTTTGTCAAGGAGGAGTTTCCCATGCGTTGCCCCAGGTGCGGATTTCAGGATGACAAAGTAGTCGACTCGCGGGCCGGGAAGGACGGCGCGACGGTTCGCCGGCGCCGGGTCTGTCTCTCCTGCAACTTTCGTTTCACCACCATCGAATCGATTCTGCTGGCCGAACTCTCGGTGGTCAAGCGCAACGGCGTCCGCGAGGAGTTCGATCCCGGCAAGCTGCTGCGCGGCCTGACCCTGGCCTGCCACAAGCGGCCGATCCCGGTGGCGGCGGTCGAAAAGCTCGCCGAAGACATCTCGCAGGGCCTCCAGCGCGATTTCGACCGCGAAGTCCATTCCGAGGAGATCGGCCGCCGGGTGATGATCGCGCTGCGAATGCTCGACCACGTCGCCTACGTGCGTTTCGCCTCGATCTACCGCAAGTTCAAAGACGTCGACGAATTCATCGAGGAGATCAAAACCCTCAACGACGCCGCGGAAAGCGAATGATCAAATCGAGCGATCAGTCGATCTGGATTCGCGAGCCGGACGGGACGTTGAACGTCTTCGAGGTCGACACGGTGCATTCGCAGCTTTACGCCGCCTTCGCCCGGACCGGGCGCAGCGAAGGCTATCTGGCCGAAGACCTGGCGCTGGCGCTGGAATTCATTCTGCTGTCGACCGAGCGTGAAAGCCGCATTTTCCTGCGTTCCGAAATCGACGGCGCGCTGGGCCGGATGCTCGCCGACGCCGGTTATCCCGAAGTATTGGCGGCGTGGCGCGAACGCTCCAGCGCGGCGATCGAGCTGACCGTGACGGCGCGGCCGGCGCCGTTGTCCGAACTGATCGCCAATCATCTGGCGGTCGAGGGGCCGGCGTTGGAGCGGCTGGCCCGCCGGGTCGCCGACGCCGCCTTCAAGCTCGGCATGACCGAGCTGCGTCCGCCGCTGGCGGTGGAGCTGGCCCGGCAATACGAGCGCGACGACATTCCGCGCGAGCTGCCGGTGCCGGCGTCGGTTTTCGCGCCGATCGATGCGCCCGGCGTGTTGGCCACCGAAGCCGCGATCATGCCCGGGTTGTCGATGGCGACCCGGGAATATTTCACCGCCGGCGCTTTCGAGCTGACTCCGGTGAGCCGTTATTTCCCGAGTTTCCGGGTGCGGGTGCGCCTGATGGCGCTGGCGGGGTTCCGGCGCTGGACGCCGCCGGTCACGGAAATGATGGTATGCGGCGACTTCGTCGAAGCCGGGCGGCGGCTGGCCGAGCTCCGCCAGGCGGTGCGCGAAGCCGTCGGCGAACTGCCCTTTTACCTCAATGTCCCGGACCTGCCGGCCTTCACCACCGAGGTGATGGAGTCGGAGTGGCCGCAGGGGCGCAAGAGTGCGTTGGAGCTGGTCCGCTACCTCTTCGACGGATTGGGTGAAAAACCCTTCAAGCTCCGGATCGGCTGAGCGCGGTCTTTTATTTTTCAGGAGATTTCGGCGCCGGTTTCCGGATCAATCAACCGAAACTCCTCATAATGAAGCATCGGATCGGCACGGAAACTCAAATCATGACGGTACTGATCCTCCAACTCCGCCAATAACGCCGCGTCCTCGTTCTTCAGCCGCGCCAATACATCGGGATGCATGATCACCCGAATCGGCGTGTCCTTCAACTTCTTGTTGCGCAACACCGTGTTGAGGCGGCGCTGAATCTCGACACTCATCGAAACCGGCGACTTGACAATCCCCGTCCCGCGACAGTAAGGACAAGGATTGAAAACAGTGTCCTGAATACTCTCGTGCTCACGCTGACGCGTCATCTCCATCAAACCAAGACGGCTGATCGGCAGCATCCGCGTCTTCGCGCGGTCGTCCTTGACCAGCTTTTTCATCGCCTTGTAAACCTCGTCACGGTCACGCTGATTCTTCATGTCGATGAAGTCAATCACCACCAACCCCCCGACATTACGCAAACGAAGCTGACGGGCAATCTCGTCGGCGGCCGCCAGATTGGTCTGCAAAATCAACTCGTTCTGCTCGCTGGAGCGCTTGCTCTTGCCCGTGTTGACGTCGATGGCAATCAACGCCTCGGTCTCGTCGACGCATATCCAGCCGCCGCCGGGCAGCGGCACCTGACGCTGATAGACGATCTCCAACTCCCGGTTGACCTTGAAATAATCGTAAATCGGCACCGCCTGGCGGTAATGAGTGACCTTCGACGACAACTTGCGGCCGCCAAACTTCTTGAGCTGCCCGGAAATGTTTTTATAGGCGGCTTCATCGTCGACGATGATCTCGTCAATGTCCTCGGTCATCAGATCGCGCACCGTGCGCTCCAGCAGAGTGGGCTCGGAGTACACTTCGGCCGGACACTGGCCGGATTCGATCGCCGACTCAATCTTTTTCCAGTAGTCGAGCAACAGGTCGAGGTCGTTCTTGAAATAGGTGTTCTTGCGCCCCTCGCCGACAGTGCGGCAGATCAGCCCCATGCCCTCGGGAATCTCAAGCGAAGCCAGAATCTTCTTCAGCCGGTCGCGCTCCTGCGCATTTTCGATTTTAGTCGACAGCCCGATGTGCGCCGAATAAGGCAGCAATACCAGATAACGTCCCGGAATCGACAGATTGGTGGTGACCCGGCAGCCCTTGCTGCCGATCGGCGTCTTGACCACTTCGACCAGAACTTCCATCCCCGGTTTGAAAATCTCCGGGATGTCCTCGGATTTGAGTTTGCGCCCGTTGAGGCCGGTGACGAACTTGCGCAACGCATTGGCGCGGGCCCCGGATTTGCCGGCGGAACGCTTGACCGCGACATCGTCTTCACCGGAATTGACCTGCCCGACCAACTCGTCGGCGCCGGGCAGCATGTCCTGGTAATGCAGAAAAGCATTCTTGTCCGCGCCGATGTCGATGAAAGCCGCCTCCAGCGACGGCGCCAGATTGACGATCCGCCCCAGATAAATCGAACCGACCTTCGGCTCGTTGCTGGTGCGCTCAATCAGATATTCTTCGAGACGACCCTTGTTGAGCAACGCAAAACGGGTCTCCAGCTTCTCACAGTTGAGAATGATTTTCTTTTTATCGTTATTTTCCATAAATACTCTCTTGTAAAATATTTCATAAGCGGCGGAAGTCCGCCGCAACTCAGGAAATCCGGCCGCCGCACCACCCGCGGTTGCCATTCCAAAAGGCGCTGCCGCTCATCGCTTTTTTGCCCGGCACCACCAGTTCGAGAACCTCCAGCGCCCCGTCGCCGGCGCCGATCACCCAGCCGCGCTTGTCGGCGCACAAGGTTTCGCCCGGAGCCCCGGACATGTCGTAACGGACCCGGCCGCGCAGCACCGAAACCGTCAGCAACTCGCCGCTCCCGGGATGCTCCAGAGTGAAAAATGCTCCCGGCCACGGATGAAAGGCCCGGACCTTCCGTTCCAGAATGACCGCCGGGAGGTGAAAATCCAAATGCCCGTCTTCTTTTTTCATCTTGCGGGCGACGGTGACCCGCGCAGCGTCCTGGGGATGCGCCTCCAAACTCCCGGAAGCGATCGCCAACAGCGTGTCGCCGACGCGCCGCGCCGCCAACTCGCCCAATGCACACTCCAGCACATCCGCCGTCTCGCTGCCGTCGAGCGGATATTCGATTGTCCGGTAGACCGGCCCCGAATCCAGCCCCCGCTCCATTTGCATGAACGCCACCCCGGTGGCCGCGTCGCCGTTGGCGATCGCCATCGCAATCGGCGCCGCGCCGCGATACGACGGCAGCAGCGAACCGTGCACGTTGACGCAACCGCGCCGCGGCAGCGACAGCAGCCCGTCCTTGAGCAATTGACCGAAGGAAACCACCAGCACGATGTCCGGCGCCAAAGCCGCAAGACGCGCCAGGAAATCCGGCGCGTTGACCGATTCGATCCGTTCCGCCGGCCGCCCCCAGCGGTCGGCGCTTTCGCCGACCGGCGTCGGATGCGGTTCCCGGCGCCGCCCCGCGGGGCGGTCGGGCTGGGTGCCGACGCCGACCAGCTCGATCCGGCCGTCGGCGATCAGGGCGCGCAAAACCGGAACCGCGATCGGACCCGATCCCAGAAAGTAAACCTTCACCCCAGCGCCCATGCCAGCTCCCGGTACGTTGTCGGACGGGCCGCGCCGGACGGCAAACGCCTCCGGCGCGGCGGCAGGCCGCTTCAGAGGACCATCATACCGAAGACCAGTACGAAGATCGAAACCGTTTCAACCACGCCCATGATCATCATGTCGTTGCCGAAGCCCTTGCCGGTTTCCGCGTAGGCGTCGCAGGCCGCCGCCGCCGCCCGGCCCTGCCACCAGCTCGAAAACATGAACCCGACGCCGGCCATGATCCCCATGATCAGATAGAACGGCCACAGGTGGAAGACCGCCTGGACGTCGGTGGCGATCTGTTCCCCGGCCTGGTAGGCGGCCTGGGCTTTTTCCGCCGCCGCGTTGACCTTGCCGCGGATCGCCATCATCAGGATCATGCCGTAGATGGTCTGCGACAGCGGCGCGCCGGCGAAGGCCAGCAGCAGAAACGGCGCGGTGCGGTTCTGCAGATAACATTTCTTCCACGCCCCGATCGCCGCCATGCCGGCCGCGCCGGCGCCATAGGACGATCCGATCGCCGCCAGGCCGATCGCCGCGTAACCGCCGGCGTTGGCCAGCCCGTTCATCAGGTAAGCACTCATCAGTTGATCCATCGTAACCTCCTACAAAATTGGTTTTGCTTGTTCGTTTGATTTCATTGATCTTCGGTCTTTTCCGTCCCGGTCCCCGCCAGCGGCTTGTATTCGACGCCGCTCCAGGTCAATCCGGTGTGATTGGAAAATTCCAGAGTGTTGAGCCGGACGCCATGCACCAGCACGCTCATCAGGCACAGGGAAATATTCAACGCGTGGCCGAAGAGAACCACCACCGCCCCCGGCAGCCACATGAACCAGGAGCTCCCGGCCAATCCGACGCCCATTTCATTGAAATTCAAGGCGATGTAATAGCCGGCCAGACCGACCGCGAACAACCTGATGTAGCTCAGCAGATCGACGAAGCTGTTGATGATCGCGAAGGGAAATTGGAAGATGTCGGCCACGTCGAGCCAGTTCACCGCCCCCGCCACCACCATCAGCAGCCCGGCGCCGTAACAGCCGAACATCAGCTTGAAGGACCACTCCGGCAGCGCCGCCAGATTGAGCAAGTTCAGGATGACGATGAAGTTGCCGCACAGCATCAGCGCCCAGCCGATGTGCCCGATCCGCCGCCGGAAGCCGCGTCCCGTCACCACCTGCCACAGCCGGCCGATCACCAGCTGCGACAGCCCGAGGATGAAGCAGATCAGCTGGATGTGGTTGTTCCGGGTGGTGCTCTCGGTCAGCCATTTGAGGCCGCCGAACTCCAGCCCGAAATAGGAGCCGTTCAACACGCCCCACACCACCGACACCGAACTCAGCAGCACCAGCAGCGACAGCGCGGTCTTGGCCTGCGCCGATTCCCTGAACTTGCGCCGGCCCCAGAGCCCGAGCGCCAGAAACAGCGCCCCGTACCCCGCGTCGTTGACGATCATGCCGAAGAAAATCGTGAAGAACACCAGCACCCCCGCCGAAATGTCCAGCTCCCGATACCCCGGCAAAATGCCCAGAAAGTCGAACAGCGGCTTGACGATCCCGACCGCTTTGGACTCCTTGAGCAGCGTCGGCACCCGGTCTTCCCCGCCGGGCTCGGTGATCGACAGCGCCCAGCCGGCCGCCAGCGCGGTCTTTTCAAGCGATTCCACCGCCGGCTCCGGCACGAACCCATGGAGCAGCAGCACTTCGCCCGCCTCCTCCATCCCGTCGCGCGCGGCCAGAAAATCGTATTCGCTCTCCAGCGTCCCGATATGACTCCGCAGCTGCGGCACCGAAGCCACCAGCTCGTCGAGGTCCTGTTCCAGCGCGATCGCCATCGATTGCAGCTCGCGGCGGCGCTGCTCCAGCTTGGCGAGACGCTTCTCCGGCAGAATCGCCAGCGGCAGCTCCCGCTCGCCCAGGTCCGCCAGCGACACCAGCGCGTAGCCGACCCGGTTGTCCAGCCACCACAGCTCCCGCGCCAGCGCGACGTCGGAATCGGCGCTCCACTGCTCGAAAACCTCCTGGGTGGATTCGCACAGATAGACGTTGACGCCGCTGCCCTTCAGGGCCTCGATCTGCTCCATGCTGAAATCGCCCCACGGCGCCATCCGGGCGATCTCCTGATCGATGGCGACGATCGCCTTGCCGATTTCGTCGTGCCCCTGGATCACCGTCCGGGCGTAATCGGCGAGATCGTGGCCGCGCATATGCAGCGCTTCGCCCCGGGCGCCTTTTTCGCGGATCTTCAGGATGCCGATCAGGCGGCGGAGATCTTCGGTCTTGGCCTTGAGCACCTGCCGGTCCTCGGAATCGCCGGCCGGCGCGCTCTCCAGATGCATCACGCCGAGCTTCTGCAGCCGTTCCAGCGCTTTTTCCCGGTCGGTGGCGAGACAGATCAGTGAAACTTTTTTCATCGGGACGATCATGCCGCGCCCTCCATGATTTTATTCTTGGCCATCTTGGAGCGCGCCACCGCCGAAGTTTCCTGGTCGCCGAGGTAAATCTTGATCCGGCGGATGTGGTCGCGGCACTCGGGAATTTTGACCTTCTCGAAGAGGTTGACCCGCTGGGTGGTGGTGATCAGCTCCCGCTCCAGCAGCCGGAATTGCTCCTCCAGCACCCGGTAGGCCGCGCGCAGCTCCAGCATCCGGCGCAGTCCCCCGATCATCGGGTCGAGAGCCCAGTCGACGGCGAACAAAACGTAATTGTCGATTTCGAAATC
>JAVBSD010000177.1:0-4075 GCA_031547325.1 Victivallaceae bacterium
TAAATATAATCTTAACAATAATTCCGCTTGAAAACGCAACCCAAAAAATATAACGTCGTTATGGCGCGATGTCAATAGCGGGATGAAAAAAAACGCCCCTGTTTCGATGAAAAAACAGGGGCGCCGAACGGCCGGAGCGGCTATTTGCCGATGGCGGCCTTGATCGCCTTGCCGACGCCGGCGACCGTGAGTTCCTTGCGGTCGACCATGCGGTCGCCGACGGTGACCACGGTTCCGTCGCTGCCGCTGTCGGAGCTGAACGCCGCTTCGATCTCGACCAGATCGTCGAGCTTGTTGTCGCGGACGTATTGGACGATGCCGGCCAGCAGGTTGCGGCCTTCGGCGGCATAGGCGCAGGCGCCGATGGTCACGCAGACCTCCAGGAGCTCCCCGGCCGTGCCGCGCAGCACCGGAATCCGGGCGTCGAAGAGCTGGCTGCGGTTGACGTAAGGGGTGTGCAGCCGCTCGTGCGCCTCGTGCGAGCCGGGGCAGCCGCCGAGATGTTCGGCGTAGCACTTGTCGACCAGGTAGTTGTCCTGCGACTTCTGCAGCTGGCGCTCCTTGTCGGTCCGGTAGAGGCCGGCGGCGCGGATCTTGCGGAAGCCGGGGTAGTCGGCGATCGGCTGGCCGCCGCCGGCGACGCAGCCGCCCGGGCAGGCCATGACTTCGATGAAGTCGTAGGCGACCTTGCCGGACTTGAGGTCTTCCATCAGTTCGCGGGCGTTGGCCAGGCCGTGGACCACGCAGATCCGGACGGTCTTGCCGGCGACTTCGAGGGTGGCTTCGCGCCGCGCTTCGAGACCGCGGACTTCCTTGAAGTCGACGTGCTCCAGAGGCTTGCCTTCGAGTTTTTCAACCGCGTAGCGCAGCGCCGCTTCCATCACGCCGCCGGTGGCGCCGAAGATCACGCCGCCGCCGGTCGAGAATCCGAGCGGAGCGTCGAAGCTTTCCGGCTCCATCTCCGGCAGCTTGATGCCCATCGACGCGATCATCCGGGCGATTTCGATGGTGGTCAGCACGTAGTCGACCTCGCGCTTGCCGTTGCGTTTGAACTTGGGCAGCTGGGCCTCGTACTTCTTGGCGGTACAGGGCATGATCGAAACCACCACCAGGTCTTTTTCCTCGATGCCGAGCTGTTGCGGCAGGATCTTGTGGGCCAGCGCGCCGAAGATCGCCTGCGGCGAACGGGTGCTCGACAAATTGGGCAGAAATTCCGGGAAGTAAGTTTCGACGAACTTGACCCAGCCCGGGCAGCAGCTGGTGAACATCGGCAGCACGCCGTTGTTCTGGACGCGGTCGAGCAGCTCGGTGGCTTCCTCGAAAATGGTCATGTCGGCCGCGAAGCAGGTGTCGAAGACCATGTCGAAGCCCATCATCTTCAGCGCCCGGATCAGCTGGCGCGAAACGTTGACGCCGTGTTCGGCGCCGAAGGATTCGCCGAGGGCCACCCGGACCGCCGGGGCGATCTGGACCACCACCTTTTTGGTCGGGTCGTAGATCGCTTCCCAGACATTTTCGCAATCGGATTTGGGGACGATCGCGCCGGTCGGGCAGACCGCGGCGCACTGGCCGCAGGTGACGCACTCGGATTCTTCGAGACTGTGGCCGAAGACCGGGGAGACCATGGCGTTGGCGCCGCGGTTGGCGAAGTCGATGGCGCCGACGCTCTGGACTTCGGCGCAGACCCGCACGCAGTCGCCGCACAGGATGCATTTATTGGGGTCGCGGACCAGCGACGGGCTGCTGTCGTCGATCGGCATGCGCTTCTGGGTTTCCTTGTAGCGGACCTTGTCGACGCCGAGCCGGCGGGCGATATCCTGCAAGGTGCAGTTGGCGCTGCGGTCGCAGGAGGGGCATTCGCGGTGGTGGTTGGCGAGCAGGAGCTCGATGTTGATCTTGCGCATCTGGCGGATCGCCTTGGTCTCGGTATGGATGACCATGCCGGGCGCGGGGGCGGTCGAACAGGCGGCCATGATGCCTTTGCCTTCGACTTCGACCAGGCACAACCGGCAGGCGCCGTAGATGCTCAGCTCGGAGTGGTAGCAGAAGGTCGGTATTTCGATGTTCGCCTTGCGGATCACCTCGAGCAAATTGCGCTCGCCTTCGATCGGCACGGTGACGCCGTTGACGGTTACGGTATTGGAGGACATGACCATGAGTCGGGTTTCCTTTATGTTAAAGTCCGAGGACTGCGTCGAATTTGCACGCCGCCTTGCAGGCGCCGCACTTGATGCACTTGTCGACGTCGATCACGTGGGGCTTTTTGAGCTCGCCGGTGATCGCTTCGACCGGACACTTGCGTTTGCAGGCGGTACAGCCCTTGCACTTCTCCGGATCGATTTCCGGGCGGGCCAGGGCGCTGCATTCGCCGGTCGGGCAAATCTTCTTGAAGACGTGGCTCTCGTATTCGTCGCGGAAGTAGCGCAGGGTCGACAGCACCGGGTTGGGCGCGGTCTTTCCGAGGCCGCACAGCGAACCCAGCTGCACCGCCTTGGCGGTTTCTTCCAGCAGATCGAGGGTGTCTTTGGTGGCGCGTCCTTCGATGATGTCGTCGAGCAGCGCCAGCATCTGCTTGGTGCCTTCGCGGCACGGCACGCACTTGCCGCAGGATTCGTTCTGGGTGAACTGCATGAAGAAACGCGCGATCTTGATGATGCAGGTCTGATTGTTCATCACCACCAGACCGCCCGAGCCGACCATCGCGCCGACGGTCTTGAGCGAATCGAAATCCATCTCCAGGTCCAGCATCGCCGGGGTCAGGCAGCCGCCGGAGGGACCGCCGATCTGGACCGCCTTGAAGTCCGCGTCGGTGATGTTGCCGGCGTCGTCGGTGACGCCGCCGCCGATGTTGTAGACGATCTCCCGGAGCGTGGTGCCGAAGGGAACTTCGATCAACCCGGTGTTGGCGACGTGGTCGGTCAGCGCGAAGGTCTTGGTGCCGGGCGACTTCTCGGTGCCGACCGAACGGTATTCGGCCGGGCCGTCCCGGAAGATGCCGGGGACGCTGGCCAGGGTTTCGACGTTGTTGATGACCGTCGGCTTGCCCCACAGACCGGACTGGGCCGGGAAGGGGGGCTTGGGCTTGGGCATGCCGCGTTTGCCTTCGATCGAGGCGATCAGCGCGGTTTCCTCGCCGCAGACGAAGGCGCCGGCGCCCTCCATCACATGAAGGCGGAACGAGAAGTTGCGCCCGAAGAGGTTGTCGCCCAGGAGGCCCGCCTTTTCGGCGTCCTCGACCGCCCGGCGCACCCGCTTGACCGCCAGCGGATATTCGGCGCGGACATAGATGAAGCCCTCGTCGGCGCCGATGGCGCGGCCGGCGATCATCATGCCTTCGATCACCGCGTGGGGATTGCCCTCCAGCACCGAGCGGTCCATGAACGCGCCGGGGTCGCCTTCGTCACCGTTGCAGATGACGTATTTCTTGTCGTTCCGGCTGGCCAGGGTGAACTTCCACTTGAGGCCGGTCGGGAAACCGCCGCCGCCGCGGCCGCGCAGTCCGGAATCGATCGCGTTCTGGCAGACCTCTTCCGGAGTCATTTCGCACACCGCCTTGCGGGCGCCGAAATAGCCGCCCCGGGCGATGTATTCGTCGATGTTTTCCGGTTCGATCATGCAGTTGGCCAGCACGACCCGCTTCTGGCGGTTGTAGAAGGGGATCTCGTCGCCGCCCTTGCAGTGTTCGCCGGTGGCCGGGTGGACGTAGAGCAGCCGGTCGATGACTTCGCCCTTGAGCAGGGTCTTCGCCACGATTTCCTGAACGTCCTCGGGCTTGACCTTGACGTAGAGGATGTGTTCGGGCTCGATGTGCACCAGCGGGCCCATCTGGCAGAAGCCCTGGCAGCCGGATTTGGAAACGTAAGTGCCGTCGAAGGGCTTGCCTTCGGCGGACAGTTCGATTTCGGCGGCGACGCCGGCCTTGCCGAGTTCCTCGACCAGAAGGTCGCGGACCGCCAGCGAACCGTTGGCGACACAACCGGTGCCGCCGCATATGACAATGCGCCGCTTGAGCTTGGCCTGGGCGGCCGTGAAGCGGTCGCGGATGGCTTCGAGATTCACCTGTTTCATAACGTAT
>JAVBSD010000110.1:0-6939 GCA_031547325.1 Victivallaceae bacterium
GTCCGCCGGGGCGAGATCTTCGGGCTCCTGGGCGCCAACGGCGCGGGCAAGACGACCACCTTCCGAATGCTTTGCGGTTTGGACGCGGCGACGGAGGGGACGGTCGAAATCGCCGGCATCGACCTGCGGCGGGCCGCCGGAGAGGCGCGCAACCGGATCGGCTTCGTGGCGCAGAAGTTTTCGCTTTACGGCGATCTTTCGGTCCGGGAGAACCTCGAATTTTTCGGCGGCGCGTACGGTCTGTGGGGCGCCGGGCTGAAAGCGCGGATCGCCTGGGCGCTGGATGAGTTCGCCCTGCATCACTACGGGAACAGCCAGACCGACAACCTGCCGCTGGGCATCAAGCAGCGGCTGAGCATGGCCTGCGCGTTGCTCCACGAGCCGGATATTTTGTTTCTCGACGAGGCGACCTCGGGCGCCGATCCGATCACCCGGCGCGAATTCTGGCGGCGGATCATGGACCTGGCGGACCGGGGGGTGGCGGTCATCATCACCACCCACTTTCTCGACGAAGCCGAATATTGCGACCGCATGGTCATCATGCAGGACGGCAAAGCCGTCGCCGGCGGCTCGGCGGCGGAGGTCCGCCGCGCCGGAGCTCCCGCCGGAGAACCGGAGGCGGTCAACCTGGAGGAGGCCTTCGTCAACATCATCCGCGCTGCGCGGAAGGAGGCGCGGTCATGAACCTCAAACGGCTTCGCGCGCTGGCGGCCAAAGAGCGCAAACAGATGCTGCGGGACCCCTCCAGCATTGCAATCGGCATCGTTCTGCCGGTGATGCTGCTGATGGTGTTCGGTTACGGAATGTCGATGGACGTCCGCAATATCCGCCTGGGGATCGTCTTGCGCGAGCCTTCCGAAATCGGGAGCGCCGTCGTGGCGCGTTACCGGAACAGCGAATATTTTCAGGTCCGGCAGTTCCGGAGCTCGGAGGAGGGGGTGCGGGCGGTCAAAGAGCACGAGGCCGACGCGTGTCTGTTTCTGCCGCCGGACCTGTCGCGGAAGATGCAGTCGGGCGATCTCACCATCCTGATCGGGCTGAACGCGGCCAACGCCGCCATGGCGCGGATGTACGAAAATTATATTCAGCAGGTGCTGTTTGCGGCGCTGTCCGATTCCGGCGGCGGGACCTTCACCGGCGCCGGCATGGTCAGCCGGATGTGGTTCAACGAGGCCAACGAAAGCCGCTATTATATGATCCCCGGCGTGATCGTCGTCATCATGGCGCTGATCGGCTGCATGTTGACCGCGCTTCAGATGGCCCGGGAGTATGAGCACGGCAATATGGAAAGCATGTTCGTCACCCCGATGACCGCCGGCGAAATCCTGCTGGCCAAGATGATCAACAACTACCTGCTCGGCATCGTCGGGCTGGTGATTTCACTGTTGTTCGCCCGTTTTCTGTTCGATGTGCCGGTCCGGGGCAGCCTGGCGGTTCTGCTGCTGGGGGCTTCGGTGTTTCTGCTGCTGCAAATGGCGATGGGGCTGCTGATTTCCAGCGCCACCAAAAGCCAGTTCCTGGCCAGCCAGATCGCCATGATCGTTTCGTTCATGCCGGTGTTCCTGCTGTCGGGATTTCTCTATGAAATCCCGAACATGCCGCTGTTTCTGCAATATGTCACCTATCTGATCCCGGCCCGTTATTTCGTCGATTTCCTGCAGACGATTTTCCTGGTCGGCAATGTCTGGAGCAACATCGTCAAAAATCTGGCCGTCATGGGCGGGTTCACCGCCGTTCTGCTGCTGCTGGCCAAGCTGAAGAATCCGAAACTGCTGGCGGGAGGGAAATGACATGCAGAAAGTCCGCCGCTTCCGGGCGCTGCTGAAAAAAGAGTTCATCCAGCTGCTGAAGAATCCGAAGACCCGGATCACGGTGTTCATGCCGCCCGTGCTCCAGCTTTTTCTGCTCGGCTACGCGGCGACCATGGATTTGAAGGAGGTGCCGCTGGGAGTCCTCGACCACGCCCAAACGCAGGAGTCCCGGAACCTGATCGCCAAATTCTCCGGCAGCAGCGTGTTCCGTATGCAGCCGCCGCTGCGCTCCGAAAACGATATGCGGCAAAGGATCGACCAACGCGAAATCACGCTGGCGCTGGTCATCCCGGAGGACTTTTCCCGCGCGCTGAACCGGCGGCAATCGCCCGCCGTCCAGGTCATCGCCGACGGCCGGAACTCCTCTTCGGCGGGAATCGCGCTGGGGTATGCCAACAGCGTGGTCGCGCTGTTCAATCAGCAATATTACCCGGAGGCGGCGTCGCGGGTGCAAATCCTGACCCGGGGCTGGTTCAATCCGAATTACAGCGCGCAGTACTTCATGATCCCTTCGCTGCTGGCGATCCTGACGTTGCTGGCGCTGACGCTGCTGGTGGCGCTGTCGTTCGCCAGGGAGCGGGAGGACGGAACCATGGATCAACTGCTGCTGACGCCGTATTCGCCCATCGAGCTGTTGAGCGCGAAGGGGTTGGCGTCGGTGCTCATCGGGATGGCGCAATTGACCTTCTGCATGGTCTTCGTCCGGTATTGGTTCGAAATTCCCTACGCCAGCGATTACTGGCTGCTGTATTTGCTGTTTCTGACCTTTCTGATCGCGGCGGTGGGGATCGGGCTGGCGATCTCGGTGTTCTGTTCCAGTCTTCAGCAGGCGATGATCTGGACCTTTATCGTGGCCATCCCGTGCTCCATGCTCTCCGGCATGGCCACGCCCGTCGCCAGCATGCCGGACGTCATTCAAAAGGTCATGGTGCTCAATCCCATCCGCTGGAGCATCGAAGCGCTGCACCGGCTCTTTCTGGAGGGCGCGGCCTTCACGGACATCCTGCCGGTCTACCTGATCCTGGGCGGCATCGGCGCCGCCACCTTCGCTTTCGCCTGCCTGGCGTTCATCCGGCAAAGGCGGTATTGATTCCGCCGGGGCGAACGTCAGACGGCATCGGCGGCGAAATCATTTTCGCCGGCCGGTTTTGACGCCGTAACCGGTTGAGAGCCCTTCATTGATCCCGGCTTTGAATTGACGCCGGCTGATCGAAACGCGGCTCGGCTTCCGGGCCTGGGCTTCCATCTATCCGATGCTGACGGAATCGGGCGGCGGGAGTTCGCTCAAAAAATCATTGGCGCCGGTCAGGAGGATTTGCCCTCTTCCGGTTCCTCTTCCTCGCGGGGGAGCTCGCTCTCGTCCTGCGGCGGGGTATAGCGCAGCAGAACCCGGTTGATCCGGCGGTCGGAGGCGGAGTCCACGGTCAGGACGACGCCGTAGTCGGGGAAGGCCGCCTCGTCGCCCGCTTCGGGGACTTCATTGAGGCGCTCGAAGACCAGGCCGCCGATGGTGTCGAAGTCGCTTTCCGGGAGCGCGACGCCGGTTTCGCGGGTCGCTTCGTCGAGACGCAGCGAGCCGTCGATTTTCCAGTAATTTTCAGCCAGTTTTTCGACCGCGACTTCGGGTTCGTCGAATTCGTCGTACAGGCTGCCGACGATTTCTTCGAGGAGGTCTTCGAGGCTGACCAACCCGGCGGTGCCGCCGTATTCGTCGAGCACGACCGCCATGGCGTACTTTTCCTTCTGCATGTTGCGGAACAGCACGTTGGCGCGCATCGAAGCCGGAGCCAGATAGACCGGCTTCACCAGCCCGGCGAGGTCGGTGACCGCGCGATCGAGGATCTTGGCCGCGAAATAATCCCGGATATGCAGAAAACCGATGATCTGGTCGATCGATTCGCGGTAAACCGGCACGCGGGTGAAACCGTGCTGAAAGGCCTTTTCGATCTGTTCCTGGTCCGAATCCAGATCGATCGCCACCATGTCGGTCCGGTGGGTCATGACCTCTTCGGCGGAGGTGTTGTTGAATTCGAAGATGTTTTCGATCATTTTGCGCTCGTCGCTGTCGATGGCGCCGCTTTCTTCGCCGATGTCGACCATCAGGCGGATTTCTTCCTCGGTGATATGGTTGCGGTCGTGCGGCGCGATGCCGAAGAGCTTCAGAATCCCCCCGACGGTGCGGTTGAGCACCCACACGAAGGGCGCGGTGAGACCCGCGAAAAAGGAGACCGGACCCGCCGTATACAGTGCGACCCCTTCCGCGTAGCGCAGGCCGATCTGCTTCGGAATGAGCTCGCCGAAGACCAGCGAGAGAAAGGACAGCACGACGGTAATCAGGATCACCGACAGCGTATGCAGCGTTTCGGGCGCGATGAAGTTCACGCCGAGCCGCAGCAGGCCGTTGGTCAGCGGCTCGGCGAAAGAATCGGCGGCGAAGGCGCTGGCCAGAAAACCGGCGAAGGTGACGCCCACCTGGATCGTCGAGAGAAAACGCCCCGAGTCGCCGGCGAGCGAAGCGAGTTTCCGGCCCCGGCGGCCTTTTTGTTGTTCAAGCTTGCGCAGACTGGCCGGCTTGATGGAGAGCAAGGCCACTTCGGCTCCCGCAAAGAAAGCGTTGAGCAGGATGAGCAGAAAAAGTACGATCAGTCGCCACAACAGAGGGCCGTCTTCCAAAATAATCTCCTTGGTTCAGATAAAGAACGGACGGATTAATATAGGATGGGAGTGAAAGATTTGCAAGAAGAATCAATCGTTTTCGCGGTTTCTTTATGCGGAACAGGGGCAATTTCTGCGGCGCGGGGATATATTATACGCCAAAAAAAGCGACGACGATGAAAGAAACGGAAATACAGGTGTGGAAGACCGCGCGGGACCGGGTGTTCCTGCGCGACGGCAAAGAGGTGACGCCGCCCGCGGGATGGGTTTTCATTCCCTCCGGCGATCCCGGGCTGACCCGCCGGCTGAAGAGCTCCGGCGACTATTGGGTGCTGGTTCACCGGCGCCGGAACCGGGCCGAGGCGCTCGGCCTCTGGACCGGCGGCGCGCGCGTCGAGGCCCTCAAAGCGCAGCTGGAAGCCGAACGCTCCGATCCCGCCTATCAAAAGAAGCTGGATTCCGCCCGCAAGGCGCGGGAGACGAAGCAAAACGCCTATGCCGCCGAGTTTCACCGGGCGGTACTGGATTTTCTCGCCTTCGCGCCCCGGCACAGTGAGCTTGCCGGGCGGATGGCCGGCGCGGTGACCGAACACGCGGTCCCGGTGGGCAGCGGCACCGTGGCGCGGACCGAACGGATTCCGCTCGAACGCCGCGCCGAGGCCGCCGTCATCGCCTGGATGCGCCACCAGACCACCGCCTACGATCACATGTCCATCGCCCGGATCAAAGGCGAACGCCGCGAAGTCCGCCGCAAACTGGCCGAACGTTCCCGCCAGCTGCTGGCCAGGTACCGCGCCGGCGAAGAGGTCGATCCGGCAAGCTGCCCGCTCGCCGGAGCCGTCGGCCCGGCGAGCTGAAAGTCACTCGACGCGGATTTTGTCGACCGGGTGGCGGCGGGCGTAGAGGGTGAAGCCCGCCAGGTAGACGACCAGCCCGACCGCCCCGGCGATGATGATGAGCCGTCCGGCGGCCAGCCAGCCGAAGAGCTTGCACCCCGTTCCGAGGATGCTGAACAGCGCGATCAGGCTGAAGCTCTTGTGGATGTGCTGGGCGTAGCCGGCTTCGTAGACGACTGCGTGCAGCCGCGTGCCGATCGGGAAGCCGATCAGCCCGCCCGCCGCCGCCAGCGCGCTCAGCAGCAGGACCTGCGAATTCCATCCGTCGGGACCGGCCAGATAGGTGATCCCCCCGATGCCGGTGGTCAGCATCACCGACAGCCGGACGATCCGGCTGGTGTGATATTCGGGAACCCGGAACACCGAGGTCAGCAGCGGGCGGATGAACATGCCGCCGCCGATGCCGCACATCGACGAAATCAACCCCGCCACCGCGCCGTAAACCGCGCCGCGGCAAGAGTTTTTCGCCGATATGGCCACCTGGGTGTCGTGGTAGCAGGCGGTGCGGCTCAGCGCGGTCTGAACGCAGATGATGCCCACGAAAAAAATGAAAATCAACTGAATCGGCCGCTCGCTGCCGAAGCTCCCGATCAGCAGCTCGTTGATCTGCTTGCCGAAAAACGACATCGCCGCCGCCGCCAGGCAGATCGGCAGCGCCAGCGAACGCCCGTAGCTGCCCGGCCCCCAGCCGATCCGCGGCGCCTGACGGCAGACCGTCGGCACCGTCGCCAGCATCATCTGCAGCAGCGCCACCCCGATCGCCGTCATCGTGTCCGCCCCCGCCGCCAGCAGCGCCGGCACCACGAACCAGCCGCAGCCGACCCCCCAGAACCCCCCCGACATCATCCCCACCAGCCCCGCCACGGGAGCCCCGACGTACAAAACCCATTCCATATCGCGAACCCGCGCCTTCCTGATATTTGTATACTGTATACATTACACTGTGCCGGCTGAAATTCAAGCCCTTTCCCCGATGATTTACAGGGTATTTCGGCGGCGCAGAAGGAAACCGGGCACGGTTTGCGGCACGGTTGCGGATGAATATCGATGATTGTCGGCTTCCGGTATTGACATCGGCGGATTTTTTCTGTATAATTGTAACCAACGGCCGGATTACTGTCAGCGCATTGTCAAATTGTCAAGGAGTGTTTGCCGATGAAATTGAAATTCATTTCAGGATTGCTGGCCGCGGCCTGCGCGGTCTGCGCCGGCGGCGGGCCGCCGGATTCCGAACCGTTCATTCTCGGGGTTTATTCCGGCGATCCGGTCACCGACGCGAACTTCCGGATGCTCGGCGAAGCCGGGATCAATTACGTTCACAGCTACAACATGGATCCGGCCGACGCCGGCCGGATCGAAACCATCCTCGATACCGCGGCGAAGTACGATATGAAGGTGATGTTCGATCTTTCCGCCGCCCGCCGGCGGGCGGAGGGGGATTGGGCGAAGCTGGTCGAGTCTCTGGCGCCCTACCGGGAGCATCCGGCGCTCGGCATGTGGTATTTGTACGACGAGCCGCCGGTCGCCCTGCTGCCGGAGCTCGAAGCGCTGAACGCCGCGGTCGGGAAGCTGACGCC
>JAVBSD010000396.1:0-5570 GCA_031547325.1 Victivallaceae bacterium
GGTCCGCGCCGGCGAACGGGTGATGATCCGCAATTTCTCCGATACGGCGGTCGACGCCGAGATCCGGGTCGCGCCGCGCTTCGGCGGCGGAGCGGCGCTCTCCGGCCGCTGGGTCAAGGCCGAAACCACCCTGGAGCTCCAACCCGAAACCGTCGACGGCCTGGCGGTCTACCGCCTGACCCTGGCCCCGGACGACTGCATGGTCAACTGGTAAAAAAATCAAACCTTATCCAGGGCGTCTTCCAGGGCGCCCCGGATGTCGTCGATGTGTTCGAGGCCCAGCGACAGGCGGATCAGCTCCGGCTGCAATCCGGCTTCGCGCTGCGCCTCGTCCGAAAGCTGCGAATGCGTGGTGCTCGCCGGATGGATGATCAGGCTTTTGGCGTCGCCGACATTGGCGACCTGGCTGAACAATTCAATGCCGTCGACCAGCCGGCGCGCTTCAACGCTGCCGCCCCTGACGCCGAAAACCACCATGCCGCCGGCCCCCGCCGGCAGGTATTTGCTGCCCGCCAGACCGGGATACCTCACCCAGGCGACCTTGGGATGACCGGCCAGAAAACGCGCGGCGGCCAGAGCGTTTTCACTGTGCCGGGCCATCCGCAGCGGCAGCGATTCCAGCCCCTGCAGAAAAATCCACGCCGCGTCCGGCGCCAGCGTCGGCCCCTGGTTGCGCAACCCGACCGTGCGCAGCCGGAGAATGAAAGCCAGCGCATTGAGCTCCCCGAGATCGCGGGCGAAACGCAGCCCATGATAACCGCGGTCCGGCTGATTGTACAAGGCGAATTTGGGATCGCTCCAGTCGAAATTCCCGGCGTCGATCACCGCCCCGCCGATGGCCGTGCCATGGCCGCCGATCCATTTGGAGAGCGAATGGATCACGATGTTCGCCCCGTATTCGATCGGCCGCAGCAGCGGCGGCGGCGTGAAGGTGGCGTCGACGACCAGCGGCAGGTGATGCCGCCGGGCGATGCCGGCGTAGCCTTCGAGGTCGGCGACCTC
Source organism: Victivallaceae bacterium (assembly GCA_031547325.1). Classification (GTDB taxonomy): domain Bacteria; phylum Verrucomicrobiota; class Lentisphaeria; order Victivallales; family Victivallaceae; genus JAVBQJ01. The sequence goes on from JAVBSD010000396.1 coordinate 1,003, forward strand.
CAGTCCGGGGTTGCCGACCGTTTCCACGTAAATGGCGCGGGTCCGCTCGTTGACCGCCCGCTCCACCGCGTCGAAATCGTTGACCGGAGTGAAACGCGCCGCAATCCCGCCCTGCGGCAAAATCGCGTCGAACTGGGTGAAAGTGCCGCCGTACAGGTTGCCCGCCGAAACAATTTCGTCCCCCTGCCGGGCGATGTTGGCGATGGTGAAGTAGATCGCCGCCGTGCCGCTGGCCAGCGTCAGCGCCGCCGCCCCCCCGTCGAGCGCCGCCAGACGCTTCTCCAGCACATCGTTGGTCGGATTCATCAGCCGCCCGTAAATGTTGCCCGGCTCGCGAAGCGCGAAAAGATCGGCGGCATGACCCGAATCCCGGAAATTGAAGGCGGTGGTCCGGTAAACCGGCACCGCACGGCTCAAAGTCGACGGGTCCGGCGTCTCCTGCCCCGCATGGACGGCAAGGGTTTCAAGATGGTATCGACGATTGCTCATAAGGGCGGCTCCTCCCGAAATAAATACTACCTTTATGGTCGTGTTTTATAACATACACCGTATCCGCCGCTTGTCAAGGATTTTCCGGTTAAAGTTGACCTCTCCGGTAGTATTTTTTACAAAGAGCTTGCAAGGGCTCGTCCGGGGTGCTATCTTATGGGATGAAAATATCCACCAAAGGCCGGTACGGGCTGCGGATTCTGCTGGACCTGGCTCTTCACGACAGCGGTGAACCGCGCCTGAGCCGGGACATCGCCGGCTCGCAGCAGATTTCGGAGAAGTACCTGAGCCGGCTGATCATCGCGTTGCGCGAGGCCGGCCTGGTGCGCGCCATCCGCGGCGCGCGCGGCGGCTTCCGCCTCCGGAAACAGCCGGCGGAAATTTCGCTGCTGGAAGTGGTCGAAGCAATGGAGGGACCGCTCTCCATCGTCGATTGCGTCCGCTGCCCGGCACAATGCGGCCGGGCGGAGGCTTGCGCCACCCGCTCCGCCTGGGCAGAAATCAACACCGCCATCCGCGACCGGATGAGCCGGGTTACTTTACAGGAAATCGTCGACGGCCACCGCCGCGACGGCGCGGCGGCGGAAGTCCCGGATTACTGCATTTGAGCCGGAGTGTCTTTGAGGCGATTGGTTCGCGCTTCGGCGGCGCGGCCCCGGACGAATATTTTATTGTTTTGGGAGAGGCCCCGGCGAATTTCCCGGAAAAAGTCCGGATCGGGCTTGCAAAGTCGCGAAAGGTGCCTATTGTAACCATTGAAGGGAGGAACCATCCCGGTTCCCGGCTCCAAAGCGAAAGGAAGGTGCATCATGGTAACAGGAATCGTGCTGGTCAACGTGGAACGGGCCAAGATCAACAGTGTGATCGACAGCCTGCTGAAAATTTCGGGCGTCACCGAAGTTTACACCGTTGCCGGCGAATACGATCTGGTGGTGATGGTCCGGGTCCGGGCCAACAGCGATCTTTCCGACATTGTCGCCAACAAAATGACCCGCGATATTCCCGGCATCAGCCATACGCGAACTCTGGTCACGCTCGATGCCAAGGCGCATTTCGATCTCTCCAAACTTTACGGAGAAGGTTGAGCCGCCAGGAATACCGGTAAAAACCCAGCCGCTGCGCCCGAAAGGACAGCGGCGGTTTTTTTTGAATCCGGGAGGCTTTTATGTATGAGTCGCTTCCGCTGCTGATCATGCTGCTGGTCTGCAACGCCGTTCTCGTCATCGCGGTCTGCGTGATCGCCGGTCGCAGCGGCGCCATCGCCGTCAACAGCGAGCTCCAGCTCTCCCTGCTCCGGAAACTGCTGCAAAAGCTCAACGACGCCCCGCCCGCCGAAGAACCGCCGCCGGAACCCGAACCCGCCCGCCCGGAACCGCTGCATTACGACCCGTACCGCCCCTTTGTCATCCCCCCGGAAGAGCTCCCGCCGCCGGAACCCGAGCCCACGCCTCAAAAACGCGCCGCCGAACCGCGCCCGGCGTCGGATTTCGAAATCCGCGCCAAAAAATTGCTGCGGCAAATCTGGAACTGGATCGTCGTCGGCGAAGAATTCCGCCCCAAAAACGTCGCCGTCGAATACTCGATCGCCACCGCATGGCTGGTCCGGGTGGCGATGCTGCTGCTCCTCTTCGGCATCGGATTTTTCATCAAGTTTTCCCACGACAACAATCTGCTTCCGCCGCTGTGCCGCATCCTGATCGGCGTCGCGGTCGGCCTGGCCATGATCGGGGCCGGCTGCCGGCTGGCTCACAAACGCTACCACATGCCGGGCATGGGCCTGATCGGAGCCGGCGTGGTGACCTTGTATTTCGCGGTCTTCGCCGCGTGGTTTTTCTATGACGCGATGCTGCCCGGAATCGCGGCGTTCGTCCTGATGGGCGCGGTCTCCGGACTGGGCGCGGTCCTGGCGCTGCGCTACAACTCGCTGCTGATCGCGGTGCTGGCGTCGCTGGGCGGCTACCTGACGCCCTTCCTGATCGCCGACGCCGCGGTGCCGGCGCCGATTCAGCTGACCTACGCGCTGCTGCTGGGCGGCGGACTGCTGTGGATCGCCGTGTTCCGCAACTGGAAGCTGCTGAACCTGATCGCTTTCACCGGCACCTACATCCTTTATTTCGACGCGCTCCGCTACACCGGATGGCTCACGCACTACGGGCTCCTGATCGCCTTCCTGGCGGCCTATTTCGTCCTTTTCTCGCTCCAGTCGATCGTCTACAACCTCGGACACCAAATCAAGATCACGCTGCTGGAGCTGCTGCTGCTCTTCGCCAACTTCATGGTCTTCCTGGCGACGGCGCTGCCGCTGACCATCGCGTGGTCGGGCGGGCGCCGGGCGGCCGCGGCGGTGACGGCGGCGCTGGCGGCCTTTTACATGGTCCAGATCGCGGTGTTTCTGCGCTGCCGCATCCGCGACCGCAATCTGCTGACCACCATGCTGGTGCTGGCGGCGTTCGCGCTGGCGCTGACCTTCCCGCTGCTGCTCGACGGCGAGTGGATCACCATGGCCTGGGCGCTGCAGGCGCTGGCGATGATTTTCCTCGGGGTCCGGATCGGATCGGCGTTCCTGCGGGGACTGGCGATGGTGCTCTACACCGTGACCCTGGGACGGCTGCTCTCCCGGGACGTCGACGTCCACTTCTCGGCCCCGGACGTCACCTACTGGAGCGGCCTCCTCGGGCGGCTGCTGTCGCTGGGCAGCGTCGCCCTCTCCTTCGCCGGCGCGGCGTGGACGCTGCGCCGCGCCGGGCGCTCCGCCGGTCCGCTGACCGCCGAACGCGAAAGCGATTTCGAAGCGCGGCCGGAATGGGATTCGCTGCCGGGCGAACTCTTCGCCTGGGCCTCGGCGGCGCTGCTGGCGGTGTGGGGCATTTTCGACGCCGGGCGTTTCGCCCGCTACGCCTACGCCGGGCTGGGGCCTTTTCTGCGCAGCTGGGTGCTGCTGGCGGCGCTGGCCTTCATCCTGTGGCGGCTGCGGCGGCGCGGCGGGAAGTCCGTCTGCATCATCCCGGTGATCGCGGCGGCCCTCCTGGGGATTTACTACCTCTTCGGCGACATCACCGGCGGTCCGCTGGGCGTGTGGCACTCGAAATACAGTTTCACCGACGGGTTGCTGCGGCTGGGCCAGTATCTGCCGGTCGCGCTGCTGTTCCTGTACTGGGCCGCCCGGATGAAACGCGACCGCGTCGACGCCTCCGGGATTTCGGTCAAATTTTTCATCGTCGAAGCGCTGGCGATCTGGTTCATCTACAGCTCGCTCGAAGTGTACCGCTGCAGCGAACAGCTCCTGCCCGGGACCGGCGCCGGCGCGGTCTCGGTCCTGTGGGGCGTCTACGCGCTGCTCTTCGTCGTCTCCGGGCTGAGGCGGCGGATGCGGGCGCTGCGCTTCACCGGGCTGGCGCTGTTCGTGGCGACGGCGGTCAAGATTCTGCTGATCGACCTGGGCCATCTGGCGACCTGGCAGCGGGTCGCGGCGCTGATTCTGATCGGGCTGGCGACTCTGGGCGGCGCGCTGGTCTACACCCGTTTCCGCGACATCTTCACCGAAGACGGTCGGAAGTGACGGAGATTTTTTCGTTTTTTTGTCTCCGGGCGGCCGGATGCGCGGTTTGCAATGGGAGCTCCGAAGCAGTATAGTATCTGCTGTAAAAAAATACAGGAGCTTCCTAAATGAATTGCGCGCAACGCAAAGCCGCCATATCGGCGATTGCCGAATATATCGCCAGGGAACGCGAATACCCCGCCGCCGGCGAAACCATCGAGCAGATCTATGGCGTCAACGTTCTGCGCCCGGAGATTCTGCGCGAGCTGATGACCAAGGAGGCCTACGAACGGCTCGACAAGATCATCCACAGCGCCGACCCGCTCGAACCCGAACTCGCCGACGCGGTCGCCGACGCGATGAAGGCCTGGGCGCTGTCCAAGGGCGCCAGCCACTACACCCACTGGTTCCAGCCGCTGACCGGCTCGACCGCCGAAAAGCACGATTCCTTCATCGAGCCCGACGGCGCCGGCGGGGTGGTGATGAAATTCTCCGGCAAAAACCTGATCATCGGCGAGCCGGACGCGTCGAGTTTTCCGTC
>JAVBSD010000406.1:0-4265 GCA_031547325.1 Victivallaceae bacterium
CGTCCGCGAAGGTCTGCTGTTGTGCAACGCCATGCACATCACCGCCAGCGTGTTCATCAACGACGACGAATCCGGCCTCCACGCCGACTTCGAGCGCTGGCTGGAACGCCTGGCGCCGGAGCAGCCCCACGACCAATACCGCCACAACGGCTTCGAGGACAACGCCGACGCCCACCTGAAGCGTCAGGTGATGGGCCGCGAAGTGGTGGTCGCGATCACCGGCGGCAAGCTGGATTTCGGCCCGTGGGAGCAGATTTTCTACGGCGAATTCGACGGGCGGCGCAGCAAGCGGGTCCTGATCAAGATCATCGGCGAATAAATCCATGCGCCTGGCGATGCACATCCTCGGTTCCGGCAGTCGCGGCAACGCGATGGTCATCGCCGGGCTGAACGGCGGCGTGCTGCTCGACGCCGGTTTTTCGCGCCGCGAACTGGTGTCGCGGATGAAGGACGCGGGCATCGAGCCGGAATCGATCCAGGCGGCGGTGCTGACCCACGAACACGACGACCACGTCAAGGGCTGCCGGGTCTTCTGCGACGCCTACGATATCCCGGCCTATGTTTCGGAGCGCACCGCGGCTTACCTGGAGCGCCTCGGCAAACTGCCGCGCAAATATGTGCTTTTCGCACCCGGCACGCCGTTCGGGATCGGCGACTTCGAATTTTCGCCCTTTCCGGTGCAGCATGACGCGGTCGAACCGGTCGGCTTCGTGGTTTCCGCCCCGGAATCGGCCCGTTGCGGCATCGCCACCGACCTCGGACAGTTGAACCGCCTGGCGCTGACGCGGCTCCGGGACTGCGACGTGCTGGTGCTGGAGGCCAATTACGACCTCAACATGCTCCACGAATCGGATCGTTCGCGCCATCTCAAGCACCGGATCATGGGCCGCCACGGGCATCTCGACAACCGCGACGCCCTGGAAGCCTTCGCCGAACTGATCACCGAACGCACCCGCGCGGTCTACCTGGTCCACGTCTCCGGCGAATGCAACCGCTACGACCTGGTGCGCGAGCTGGCCGAAGCCCGGCTGCGCGAATTGGCGCTCGGCGACCGGGTGGTTTTGCACGTGGCCGAGCAGGAACGCCCGGCGCCGGGTTTCCAACTCTACATGGAAGGCATGCTGCTGTGACCCTGCCCGACGAATTCCAGTGGCTCGAGGAGGCCGGCCTGTCCGAAGTTCCGCGCAAGATCCGCTGCCCGGAGTGCTTCCAGAAGCTCGACCTGTCGCTCTTTCCGGCGCTGACCCAGGCGCAATGCCCCGCCTGCGGCCGCGAGGTCACTGTGCCGGTGACTTTCGCCGGCTTCAATTTATACAAGCTGCTCAGCGAGAGCCGCACCTGCCGCATCTACCAGGCCCGCGACAACATCCTCGAGCGGGACATCGCGCTGAAGAGTCCCCGGGTGACCGAGCGCAACGAATACTACCGCGCCGGCTTCGAGCGCCTGGCGACGCTGGCCCATCCCGGCGTGCTGTGGATTTACACCTCCTGCGATTACGGCGAATACACCTGCGGCGCCTTGCAGCTGATGAACGAAGGAGCGGTGACCAAACCCAACCGGATCCGGGAAAAATTCGGTTTCGAGCGGTTGCTCGACAGCCTGATTCCGGTCGCCAACGCACTGTGCATGGTCAAAAGCCGCCGCATGGTCCACCGCGACATCTGTCCGGCCAATCTGTTCTGCGACTCCGACGGCGTGCTGCGGCTGGCCAATTTCCGTCCCGGCGACGGCGAGTGGCCGCTGCCCGGCGACAATTGGCGTTACCGCTGCCCGGAGGCGCTGATGTTCCAGAATTACAGTCCCATCGGGGATTTGTTCAGTTTCGCGGTGACGGTCTACGAGCTTTTTTCCGGCCACTATCCCTACGGCGAAATCAAGGATGTCACCGCCCTGTCGGAACGCCAGCACCAGCCGGTGCGCCCGTTGAATGAAATCAATCCGTTGGTCGGCCGCCCGCTCGCCGAAGTGCTGGGCGCGGCAATGGACAGCGATCCGTTTCGCCGTCCCCAGGCCGAAAAACTCGAACGCTGCTTCCGCGAAGCGCTGGCGGCAATCCTGGGGAAATACCGATGAATTCAGACCGCCTCGAACGCACGCCGCTCTACGACGAACACCTCGCCGCCGGAGCGCGCCTGGTTCCCTTCGCCGGATGGGAAATGCCGGTGCAGTACCCGACCGGCATTCTGGAGGAGCACCGCCATACCCGCCGGGCGGCCGGCCTCTTCGACATCTGCCACATGGGCGAGCTGCGGGTCAAGGGGCCGGGCGCGGCGGCGGCGCTCGACGCCAGGCTGGCGCGCGGCGTCATCGACCAGCCAAATGGCTCCTGCCGTTACAATCTGCTGCTCAATGAAGCCGGCGGCCTCTTGGACGATCTGGTGGTCTACCGCCTCGGCGACGAGGAATTCCTGCTGGTGGTCAACGCCGGCTGCCGCGCCGGCGACGCCGCAGCGATCCGCTCCGCCCTGCCCGCCGGCGTAATTTTCGCCGACGAATCGGCGGCGACCGCCAAACTCGACCTCCAGGGCCCCGAGAGCGCCGCGGTCCTGGCCGGCTGCGGCTGGCACGCCGACCGGCTGCCCGGCTATTACCGCTGGGTCTTCGGCAGCATCGACGGCATCGACATTTTGCTCTCCCGGACCGGCTACACCGGCGAACTCGGCTTCGAGCTCTACGGCCCGGCGGAGCGGGCGGCCGAATTGTGGCGGCGGCTGCTCGCCGACGACCGGGTGCGCCCGGTCGGCCTCGGCGCGCGGGACACGTTGCGCCTCGAAGTCGGCTATCCGCTCTACGGCCACGAGCTCGACGCCGACCACACTGCCGACGAATCGGGTTTGAGTGCGAAGATCTTCACCGCCGACACCGCGCGCGAATTCTTCGGCAAGGCCGGCTGGAGCCGCCGCCCGCCGCAATCGCGAATCGTCGCGCTGAAGATCGCCGGCCGCCGCGCCGCCCGCGCCGGCATGACCGTGACCCGCGGCGGCCGTCCCATCGGCCAGGTCACCAGCGGCGTCTTCGCCCCCTCCCTCGAATACGCGATCGCCCTGGCGCGGCTGGACGAATCCCCCGATCCCGGCGAAGCGGTCGAAATCGTCATGGAGCGCGGCCTCCTGCCCGCCGAAGTGACGCTCCCGCCTTTTTACGCCGCCGGCAGCGCCCGGGTGAAGTTGTGAAGCGTTTCGGCTCGCGTCTCTGCAAGGAGTGCGATCTCGGCGTCGGCCGCGTCCTGTACGGCGGCCGGCTGCTGGAGTGGCTGGCCGAACAGGCCGCGCTCTACGCGATGGCGGTCACCGGCGAAACCAGGATGGTCGGCTACCGCTTCGACGACATCGTGATCAAGCGGCCGGCCGCGGCGGGCGAGGTGCTGGATTTTTTCATGTCCGAAGCGGAATTCGGCACCTCCAGCGTGGTCTTCGACCTGGAAATCCGGGTCGGCGACGCCGTCGTCCTCTCGGGGCGCTGCCGCTACGTCGCGGTCGACGCCGACGGCGCGAAAAAGCGGCTGGATATCAAGTCAACTTGACAACTTCGTCCCAGTCGTAGGCGGGGCGGATTTTGCCGCCCGGCGGCACGATCAGGAAATCGTCGTCCCACTCGCCGAAGACCAGCTTGCGCAGCAGCTCCAGCGAACCGGGTTCGACGGCGAAAACGCCGCCCGCCTCCTCGACCCTGGTCCGGCATTCCGCCATTTTGGCCGGATCGCGCACCTCCGGGATGTCGATGAACACCGTTTCCGGCGGCGCGTCGTCGAGTCCCGGCGGATGCATGGTCTCCCAGATGTATTGCGCGTCTTCCTCGCCGTAGCGCTCGACCAGGGCCGCCAGAGAATCGCCGATCGACAATTCGCCGTCGCGGGTGTAGAAGTAATCGCCGCGGTCGATGTAGCCGATGGAGGAAAATGCGGTGCTCGGATTGGCCCCGAAACGCTGCTTGAAACGTTCCCGGCTCCCCAGCAGGATGGTGCAGCAGTCGTGGGCGCGCGGCAGCACCAGCCGGACATTTTCCGGCGCGGTCAAGCCGTCGACGGCCCGGCCGCACAATCCGTAGGCCAGCGCGACCGCGTCGTAACGGCCGCTCGCCGCAGCCCGGTCGATCGACTCCTGCAAGCGCGCCCGCAAGGCGTCGACGTGGACATGTTCGCCGAGCTCGTTGAATTCGACGTCCAGCACCAGGGGCGAAGCGTGGGCCAGCAAACTGATTTCGCGAAAGAACACGTTGCAGGCGATGAGCTTGAGTCGTTTTTCCATATCACACCTCCCGTTCC
>JAVBSD010000471.1:0-3626 GCA_031547325.1 Victivallaceae bacterium
TCATGGACCGGCTCGACGAGCGTTACGCCAGGATGAACTGGGTGCATACCATCAACAACCTTCTGGTGTGTCTGATGGGGATCTATTACGGGGAAATGCGGCCGGAACGCTCGATCGCCATCGCGGTGATGGGCGGTATGGACACCGACTGCAACGGCGCCACGGTCGGTTCGATCGTCGGCGCCGCCGCCGGGCGGGGCGGTTTCGGCAAAATGGCCGCTCGGATCAACGATACCATCCGGCCCGCTTTCGCCGGCATCGACGCGGTTTCGACGGCGGAGTTGGCCGCCAGGTGTCTGGCCGTGCGCGAAAAGTTGTAAAAAATCCGTTTCGACGTTTGTATTCCGGGTTTGGTTGCGTATATTGAACGGAATGTCACAACCACAACCAGGAGTGTCCGACGATGTTGGAAGTTTCCGAACTGTTTTCCGATCATGCGGTTCTGCAGCGTGAAAAGCCGATTACGGTGTGGGGCTGGACCGCGCCCCGCGCCATGGTGGCGGTGGAGCTGGGCGACGGCCTGGCCTCCGCGAAAGGCTGTTCCGGCGACGACGGCCGGTTTGAGGTGCGTTTGCCGGCGCAGACCGCCGGCGGCCCCTACCGGCTGAAGGTGAGCGCGGGCGGCGAAGAATACCGGGCGGAAGACCTCTACATCGGCGAAGTCTGGCTCGCCGGCGGCCAGTCCAATATGGAAATGCCTCTGGACAGTCAGCCGCAGCCGATTCCCGGCGGCGACAAGGTCGAATATGCCGCGCCGGTCCGGATGATTACCGTGCCTCACGAGACGCATTACGGCCGCAAGACCCGGGTCGGGGCGAAATGGACGCTGCCCGAAGAGGGCTGGCGCACCTGGAGCGCGGCCGGAGCCTTTTTCGCCCGCCGCCTGACGCGGGAACTCAAGGTGCCGGTCGGCATCGTCGCCTCCAACTGGGGCGGCACCATCGCCGAGGCGTGGATCAGCCGCGAAACCCTCTCCGCCAATCCCGATTTCGCCAAAACGGTCGCCGATTACGAGCTCAATTTGTCTTCGGTCGATTATTGGAAGGGGCTGGGCGAGATGGGCTTTGACTCTCCGGAATTTCTGGGGCTGCCGGCGGAGGTACGCCTGGGCCGGCTGTTTCAGTCGAAGTATCCCGATTACCCGGAAAATCTCGGCGTCGGCCGGGGCTGGGCCTCCCGCGGCTTCGATGACGCCGGCTGGCGGCGGGTGACCCTGCCGGGAGCGTGGCAGGGCAACGAGGGAATGGACTTCTCCGGCGCCGTGTGGTTCCGGCGCGAGGTCGAAATTCCCGCCTCCTGGACCGGCCGCGAACTGGTGCTGAGCCTGGGCAGCATTGACAAGCACGACGTCAGTTACTTCAACGGCGTCGAAGTCGGCGCCACCGGGACCGGGGTGGAGACGGAGCACTGGTGCCTGCCGCGCCGTTACCGCGTCGCCGCCGAACTCGCGGCTGCCGGCCGGGCGGTGATCGCGGTCCGCGCCTACAGCTTCATGTACGCCGGCGGCTTGCACGGTCCGGCGGAGGAGATGCGTCTTTATCCGGTCGACGCCCCGTCGGAGGCGATTCCGCTGGCCGGCGAATGGCGCTGCCTGGACGAAATGCGGTTGCCCGACGCGGTCCGGGATCTGGTTTTTGCGATGGGTCTGGGGAATGCCAACTCCTTTTCGATCCTCTACGACAACATGATTTATCCGCTGCTGCCCTTCGCCATGCGCGGCGCCATCTGGTACCAGGGCGAATCCAACGCCATGGCTTCGCAGTTGTATCGCCGGCTGATGTGCGATCTGATCGGTGACTGGCGGCATGCTTTCGCCCAGCCGGACCTGGCTTTCTACCAGGTGCTGCTGGCCGGTTTCGTGACGGCGGGGGGCGATTGGCCGGCGCTGCGCGCCGCCCAGGTCGCGTCGGCGAACGATACCGGCAGCGGCTACGCCAGCGCCGTGGATATCGGCGACCCCGTCGACATCCACCCGCTGGACAAGGAATCGGTCGGCGAACGGCTGGCGCTGCGGGCGTTGGCCGACACCTACGGCTGTCCGGTCGAGGGCGAAGGCCCGACCTTCAACGGCCTGATGACGCTGGCCGACGGCCGGGTCCGGCTGAGCTTCACCCATGCCGCCGGACTGCGTGCGCGGGGAGGGGCCCCGGAGGGCTTCGAGGCCGCCGGCGCCGACGGCAGATTTGTGCCGGCCGAAGCGAAAATCGCCGGGGAGTACGTCTATGTTTCCGCCGCCGGCGTCGCCGGGGTGAAGCGGGTGCGTTATGCCTGGAAGGATTATCCGGAAGAGGCCAATGTGTACAACGCCGCCGGTTTGCCGATGATTCCGTTCAGCAGTTGCTGACGGAAATTTTGCTCACGATCCCGTTCGGCATCCCGCTGAACGGGATTTTTTTTAGCGGCCTCCGCGGGCGAGGTGGATCAGGTTGTCTTCGGGGTCGAGGCAGCGGTAAAAGGTGGCGCCCGGACGGGCCATTTCGACCGGCTGCGGATTGTAGCCGTGCTCGGCCAGGCGCTCGATCAGGCGCTCGATCCCGTCGGTGTAGAGGATGAAGCTGGTGGCGCTGGCGGCGTGTTCGAGGTAGGTCGCGGCGCTTTTTTCCAGGACCAGCCGCAGGCCGTCGCCGATGGCGAATTCCACCCAGAAGTTGCTGTCGATGATCGGCGTGCCGAGTTCGAGCAAATCGCGGTAAAAGGTTCGGCAGGCGTCGAGATTCCTGACTTTGATGTAGATGCCGAAACCGCGTCCTTCGCTCATAATATGCGTCAATTCCCGAAAATTTACCCGCCAGGGGTTGCGTAAACTGCAAAACTACATTACATTATATCCGGTTCCCCGGAAATGCAAGAAAGGCTTGAATAAATAATGGACCGCGACTCTTATCTGAATCCCCTGACCGACCGTTACGCCAGCGCCGAAATGAGCTATAACTGGTCGCCGCAGATGAAGCATTCGACCTGGCGCAAGCTGTGGCTGGCGCTCGCCGAGACCGAGAAGGAACTCGGGCTGGCGATTACCGACGAACAGATCGCCCAGATGGCCGGCCACCTGGAAGACATCGATTTCGAGGCGGTCGCCGCCAAGGAGAAGGAGCTGCGTCACGACGTGATGAGCCACATTCACGTTTTCGGCACCCAGTGTCCGGCGGCGATGCCGATCATCCACCTCGGCGCGACCAGCTGCTACGTCACCGACAATACCGAGCTGATCCAGATGCGCGAGGGCATGAAGCTTTTGCGCGGCAAGCTGTGGAAGCTGATCGACAATCTGCGGCAACTCTCCATGGACTACCGCGCCATGCCGACGCTGGGCTTCACCCACTACCAGCCGGCGCAGCTGACCACGGTGGGCAAGCGCTTCAGTTTGTATCTGCAGGATTTCGTGATCGACTTCGAGCGGCTGCAGGAGGAGATTGAAAAGCTGCCTTTCCGCAGCGTCAAAGGCACCACCGGGACCCAGGCCAGCTTCCTGGCGCTCTTCGACAACGACCATGGCAAAGTGCGCCGTCTCGAGCGCCTGGTGGCGGAGCGCATGGGCTTCGACCACATCATCGAGGTCGCCGGGCAGACCTACACCCGCAAGGTCGATTACTACATTCTGGCCGTGCTGTCCGGCATCGCCCAAT
>JAVBSD010000145.1:0-6062 GCA_031547325.1 Victivallaceae bacterium
GGTCCCGGCGGTGGTGGTGATCGCCACCACCGGCAGCGGGGCGCCGGTGAGCGGCCGCCCCTTGCCCGAGCCGCCGGAAACGTAATCCCAGTAATCGCCGGGGTTGGCGGCCATCACCGCGATCGCCTTGGCGGCGTCGATCGAACTGCCGCCGCCGAGGCCGACGATGAAGTCGCATTTTTCGGCCCTGGCCATCGCCGCGCCTTGCATCACGTGCTCTTTGGTCGGATTGGGCAGGATTTTGTCGAAGACCGCCACGGCGACGCCGTTTTGCTTCAGGTAGCCGACGGTCCGGTCGAGCGAACCGTTGGCGCGGGTCGATTTGCCGGCGGAGATCACGACCAGCGCCCGCTTGCCGGGCAGTTTCATGGTCGCCAGCTCGGCGAGGCGTCCGGCGCCGAAGACGATGCTGGTCGGAATGTGACAGTTGAACGATTGCATGACAATACCCTTCATATTTGGTTGGTTATATCCCCATTCGGGCTCGTTCGATCAGGACGTCCTGCCAGTGGCGGTCGACGCCGGTGAACAGCGCGCTGTAACCGGAAACCCGCACGACCAGGTCGCGGTGGCGCTCCGGATGCCGCTGCGCGTCGGCCATTTCCTCCGGCGACAGAACGTTGAACTGGAGGTGGAAGCCGCCGCGGCGGACAAAATCGGCGATCAGCTCCGTCAGCGCGTTCCGCCCCTCGACGGCGGCCGCGAGCGGCGCGTCGAGCCGCAATTGCAGCGGATTGCCGTTGGGACAACGGCGATTGGGCAGCGCCAGCGCCGAATTGAGGATCGCCGTCGGCTGGTAATGCGCCAGAAAATGCCCCGGCCCGACCCCGTAGGAGATCGGGTCGCCGCCGCGCCGCCCGTCCGGCGTCGCCGCCATTTCAAAGTTGATGTCGGCGCCGAACCAGAACAATCCGAGGCTGGTCGTCGCCGGGGGCCCGGCGCGCGGTTTGGCGTGCAAACAGTCGGCGAGGTGGCCGGCCAGGTCGGCCGCCAGCGCGTTGGAGGCCGCGTCGTCGCTGCCGTATTTGCCGGGCAGCGCGCGCGCCTGAAGCAGCAGCGCTTCGTCGGCAAAATCCCGCGCCACCGCTTCCTGGAATTGCGCCAGGGTCAGTTGGCGGCGCTCGAAGACCAGCGTTTTGACCGCCAGCAGGCTGTCGACGGCGGTCCCCAAACCCATCAGATTCAGGCCGAAGAAATTGTGTCTGGCGCCGCCGGCTTCCAGCGACCGGTGATTTTCGATGCAGCCGTCGACCAGGCAGGAGAGGAACGGCGAGGCCTGGCCGGCCAATTCGCGCCAGCGCCGGGCGCAAAGCGGAAGGAATTCGTCGCGGGCGAAGGCCGCCAGATGGGCCTTGAAGCCCCGGTAGAGCTCCCCGAAGGTCGCCGCCTCCGCCGCCCCGCTGAAAAATTCGCCGAACCACTGATTGACCGCGCCGCCCTGCGCCGTGGTCAGCGCATAACTGCTGCCGCCGAGCGACGCTTCATAACAGCCGACGATCCCCCAGTCGCGGCGGACCTCCTCCTCCGGCAACCCGAGCGATTCCAGCGCCCGGCACACCGTCGCCGCGCCGAAATAGGCCGGCTGTCCCGTGCCGGCGGCGGTCAACGCGACGGCCGCCTCGAACTGCGCCGCCGTCCACCTCTCGGAGACCGCCGCCGAAATCGACGGCTGCCAGCTCCGGGTTTCGCGCATCGCCCGCAGGACCGCGAAAAATACCGGATTGGCCTCCTCCCCGGCGAGCAAGAGGTTCTGCGACTCCTCGCCCTCGGTGAATTTGAGCAGGAATTCGCCGAGCAATTCCAGGTTGGCGAGCTCGTCGCCGCGCCAGAAGGGCAGGATGTATTCGTCGAAACGCCCCAGCGACACCGCCGCCGCGCAGCCTTCGGCATGGAGAAAGATCGTCGCGAACCAGATCAGCTGCAAGGCTTCGCGCAACTCCGCCGGCGGCCGGTCGGCCAGCGCCGCGACCCAGGCCGATTCCGGCGTCGCGCCGTGGCGGCGGATGAAGCGGCCGAAGGCGTCGAGGCCGCGACAGAAACATTCCTTTTCCACCCCTTCCGGCATCGCCTCCGCCCGCCGGCGCGCCCCCGCCACTCCTTCGGCGAGCAGCCGCGGGTAGCCGGGAATGATGTGTCCGGCGTTGCCGCGAATCGCCAGCTCCGGCAGCGCCGCGCCGGCGAATTCTTCGAACATCTCCCGGGAGGGGAAGGTAAAGCGCTGCGAACCATGAATCCGGTCGCCGGCCTGAACCGTCACCGGAAACTCCGCGGCGAACAATTCGAGACGCCGCGCTTTTTCCCGCAGCGGGTGCGCCGACTCCGGCGCCCGCGCCGCTTCGACCATGATCCGGGCGAATTCGCGCTGTTCGGCCGGATTGCGCCGCATGCGGTCGCCGGTTGGGGCTTCGGCGCGGGCTTTTTCCGCCAATCGCGACAGCCGTTCAGAGATCATGATGCGCTCACGCCGCCTTGAAGTGGCCGCCGGAATAGCCGCAGGCGTGCGACAGCCTGCGGGCGTGTTCGAAAATGGCGCGCTCGATTTCCGCGTCGCGCGCCGGGTCGCGCCGCGATTGCAACCCGGAAAGACCGATCGCGCCGGCCGCCTCGCCGTCGGCGTCGAAAACCGGGCAGGCGACGCAATGTCCGCCCGTGTAATATTCGTCGCATTCGCGGGCGCACCCCCCGGCGCGGATCGCGTCGAACTCCCCGGTCAGCTCGTCGAGGTCGAGCCGGGTGGCCGGAGTGATCGCCCGCCATTCCGGGTCGGCGGCCAGCGCCTGAAGCTCGTCCGCGTCCATGAAAGCCATC
The DNA here is from genome assembly GCA_031547325.1 of Victivallaceae bacterium. Classification (GTDB taxonomy): domain Bacteria; phylum Verrucomicrobiota; class Lentisphaeria; order Victivallales; family Victivallaceae; genus JAVBQJ01. The sequence goes on from JAVBSD010000145.1 coordinate 2,809, forward strand.
ACCGCCTTGCCGAAGGCGTTGCCCTGGAAGTAAAAACGGCTGCCCGGCACCGCCGCCAGATAATATTGCGCCGGCGGCGCCGCCGCATCCACCAGCAGCATGCGCCGCCCGTCCGGAATCTGCAGCTGACAGCTCTCCAGGGTGAATTCGGCCAGCGCCTCCAGATGCGGCCGGGCCAGCCGCCGCAGGTCGAAGCGCTTGCGCAAATGCGATCCGAGCGCGAACAGCCGCAGGTTCAGCTCGTACTGCCCCGCCGCGTTGCGCCGCAGATAGCCGCGCTCGGAGAGCACCATCAGGGTGCGGAAAATCATGTTGCCCGACAGATTCAACTGCCGCGCCAGTTCGGTCGGCCCCCAATACCCGGGCCGTTCCGCCATGAATTCCAACACATCCAGCAGCGCGTTGGCCGCCGGCGCCTGATATTTGCCCTGGGCCGCCATGAGTGCCTCCATATCTTTGCCGGTAAAATATCGATTCATATTTAAAATATCATCGCCTTCGTTTTTGTCAACTCCCGTCGGCCGGATTTTGGCGGATGGTGTCGTAAATTTTTATTTTTATAGCCAAAAATGCTGTTTATAGAGTTTTTTTCTAATTTTTTTCGGGTATTTTCACATTCGCCTATTGACTTTTTCTTTTTTTTCGCTAAAATTATATATGCGCACCGGGCGTATCGTGAGAATATTTGAAAGTTTGCATTGGGATTTTGACAGTATAACAGAAATCGACCCTCCTTAAAATCGGTTCTTTCGCGATCTGTTCGCGTTGAACAATTTTCGAATATTCGCCCCCCGGCTCTTCCCGACTGTAGATCGACTTCTCGTTCACACACCCAGACGGTCCGGCATTCCAGGCGGCGAAAGCCAAAAACCAAAAATTCAGGGTGTATTGAACCAAACAGGCGAAAACGCCGGAAAGAAAGAGAAGAAGGAAAGATGAACATCTACGTCGGAAACCTGCCGTACAACATCAGCAATGACGAACTCGCCAATGTGTTCGCCCAGTACGGCGAAGTCGCCGCAGCGCGCATCGTCATGGACCGCGACAGCGGTCGTTCCAAGGGCTTCGGCTTTGTCGAAATGAACAACAACGACGAAGCCAATGCGGCGATTCAGGCGTTGAACAATTCCGAAATCAGCGGCCGCAAGGCTGTCGTCAACGAAGCGCGTCCCCGTGAAGAACGTCCGCGCGGCGACTTCGGCGGCGGCGGCGAACGCCGCGGCGGCGGTTTCGGCGGTGGTTTTGGCGGCGGCGAACGTCGCGGCGGCTTCGGCGGCGGCGATCGTCGCGGCGGCGGCGGCTACCGGTAACTTGCTTGCCGGTCAGCAGCCGGCAAATCAAGGTCATCATCCGCGACACGGTGCAAATCCGGGTCGCGGATATTTTTTTGTTTCGTGATTTGCTTCCCCATGGTTGTGGAAGTATATTACCAGCTTACGGGAAGCAACCTCAACATCAGATATTTTTATGGCAACCCACATCAAAAAACACAAAGATATTCCCCCCGATCCGGCCGACTGCATCGCTCCCGGAGAGCTGCGCCGGCTGCAGCTGGAACGCCTGCGCCGGATCGTCAAGCATACCTACGACCATGTGGAGCTGTTCCGCAACCGCCTCGACGCCGGCGGCGTCGCGCCCGGCGGCCTCCAATCGCTGGCCGATCTCGAACGGCTGCCCTTCACCACCAAAACCGATCTGCGCGACACCTATCCCTACGGCCTTTTCGCGGTCCCGATGTCCGAAGTGGTGCGCCTCCACGCCTCCAGCGGCACCACCGGCAAGCCGATCGTGGTCGGTTACACCAAAGAAGACGTCGCGCTGTGGAGCGAGGTGATGCGCCGCAGCTTCACCGCCTGCGGCCTCGATCACTGCGACATCCTCCAGAACGCCTACGGCTACGGTCTTTTCACCGGCGGGTTGGGCGCCCACTACGGCGGCGAGGCGCTCGGCGCGGCGGTGGTGCCCGCCTCCGGCGGCAATACCCAGCGCCAGATCATGCTGCTGCAGGATTTCGGCGTCACCGCGATGTGCTGCACGCCCTCCTACTTCAATTTCGTGATCGAGAAGGCGTTGGAAATGGGCGTCGACCTGCGGAACCTGCCGATCCGGGTCGGCATTTTCGGCGCCGAGCCGTGGACCGATGAAATGCGACGCCGCATCGAGGAAAATTCCGGCATCCGCGCCTACGATATCTACGGGCTTTCCGAAATCATCGGCCCCGGCGTCGGCATCGAGTGCCGCTGCCAGGATGGGCTGCACATTTTCGAGGATCACTTCTATCCCGAAATCATCGACCCGGAAACCGGCAGAGTGCTGCCCGACGGCGAACACGGCGAACTGGTGCTGACCACGCTCACCAAGCAGGCGTTCCCGATGATCCGCTACCGGACCCGCGACCTGACCCGGATCATTCCCGAGCCGTGTTCCTGCGGCCGGACCCTGCGCCGGATCGCGCGGATCTCTTCGCGTTCGGACGACATGTTCATCATTCGCGGCGTCAACGTCTTCCCGTCGCAGATCGAAACCGCGCTGCTGGCGGCCCAGGGGACGCTGCCCCATTACAACATCATTCTTTACACCGAGAACAACCTGGACAACATCGAGGTCGACGTCGAAATCACCGGCGAACTCTTTTCCGACAAGGTCCGGGCGGTCGAGGCGCTGCAAACCGAACTGAGCCGGGCGATCGAATCGGCCATCGGCTTGCGGGTCAAGCTCAAACTGGTCGCGCCCCAGACCATCCAGCGCAGCGAAGGCAAGGCGCGCCGGGTCATCGACCGGCGCAACATCTGAGGTTTATCACCCGGGAGCGGCGTCGCCGCGACCCCGAAAATAATTTCCAGCGGAGGAGGACGAAAAAATGCTGAATGATTGGCGAAAGTGGTTCCGCGGCGCGGTCGTCGCGCTCCTGGCGCTCGGCTGCGCCTGTACGGCGGCGGCGGATGAAGCGGATGAAATCAAAATTACCCGGACTGCGACCGACATCGCGTACCGCAATCCGACGCTTTATTTCGCCGGCATCCCCGGGGACGCCAATCTGGAGCGGGAGGTGCGCACGCTGCTCGAAGCCAGCGGCTGGTTCACCCTGGTCGACGACCGGAATTACGCCGATTACCTCTTGCGCGGCGGCGCCGCCAACGGGGTCGGGCGGGTCGAATTGTCCATCGGCGGAAGCGTCAAGCTGGACCAGTCGGCCAGCTATTCGCCGGCGTCGCCGCGCTCCGGGGCCAAAACGCTGGCCGACGCGGTGCTGT
>JAVBSD010000257.1:0-4097 GCA_031547325.1 Victivallaceae bacterium
CATTCGGGGTGGGCTTCGAAATACTCCGCGGGCGGCAGCAGTTGCCAGTAGGTGTGGCCGCCGCCGATGCCGTAGAGGTTCCCGCCCAGCTCGGGGGTGAGGCCGGAATACTGCCCGTTGAGGCGCATCCGGGCCGCGAAATTCGGATCGGCGCAGACGTCGGTGTAGTAGAGGTCGCGCACCCGGAACACCGGCTGGTAACGGATCGAAAGGTCGCCCAGTTGCCAGTCGGGCCGCGACGGGACGGAGTCCTCGGTGCGGTTCCACCAGCGCACCCCCGCGACATCCTGCAAAAAGGTGTAGGCGGCGAAGAGCGTCCCCCGGGGCCCGGAGCCGGCGATCACCAGGTCGTCGCCGACGCGTTCAACCATGACGCCGTCGTTGGCCAGGGTCGCGACGTCGAAGCCGTCGGCCGGACGCGGCGTCCCCGGATGGGAGCCGATGAAAATCCGCAGGGTCCCGGCGGGGATGTCGCCGGACGTCGCGATCGGGATCGCGCCGCCGGTGACGGCTTGCAGGTAGTGCCGCACTTCGGCGGCGGCGCGGCTTTCGGCGGCGCTCCATGCCGGGTCGGCGACGATTTGCGCGTCCCGGTAACGGAGTTCGGCGGCGGCGAGGCCCGCGCAGAGGAGGGCCAGCAATGACGTGAGGATGACTTTCATGGGAAACCTTGGATTCCTAAAATACCCGGTTGGGAATGCCCAGCGCGTCGAGGTCGCCGGCTTTTTGGTTGCTGTCGACGTGGCCGTCGGCGACGCCGATGTTGGTCTTGCCGGAGTGGCCCATGTAGATCGGCTCGCTGCCCGCGCCCCAGCGGTTGACGGCGGAGAGGGCGGTGCCGCCGGCGCCGCCTTCGACCAGCAGCGGCAGGCGCGACGGCTGGGTGATCGCCTTGCAGTTGGCGTCGCCGGCCGCGGCGTAGTAGAAATAGCCGGACCCTTCGTAGTCGCCGCCTTTTTTGTAGGTCATGTTGCCATAGTTGAAGTTGTTGCCGGTGTTGCCGCGGATCATGGCGTAGGTACGGTAGTGCCATTCCCACTCGTTGGCCTGCCAGGCGGTGGACATGATCGGACAGTACAGGGTGGGGAAGGCGTCGGTCTTGCGCGCGGCGGTGTAGGTGCCGCCCTCGCCGAGAAATTCCACCGCCCAGAGGGAAGAACCCACTTGCCCGCGCGGAATTTCCCCGTCGTGGGCGTCGGAAAACATGACCAGGTAGAGCAATGATTGCTTGAGATTGCTGGTGCATTTGATCGACTGGGCCGCCGCCCGCGCCTTGGACAGGGCCGGCAACAGCATGGAAGCCAGAATTGCGATGATGGCGATCACGACCAGGAGCTCAATGAGTGTGAAATTGCTTTTTGTGCCATTTTTCATGATGCGGTCTCCTTTTTCTTTATGGTGTTGATTTTGAGTGTATCGTCGGCAGGGAATCCCCTGGCATGAGTGTCGGAGCGATCGGGCGGGGGCGGCCGGGTTCGTCGAAGATGGTGTCCCACATCGCCCTGGCCGCGACCTTGGCGTCGAAGCCGATGCGGAAGGGGACGAAGGGGAAGTCGAAGAGCCTTCCGACGTTGGCGTGGGTCAGCACCGCCAGGTCCTCCGGGATGCGGATGCCGTGGCGGAACATGATCCGGCAGCAGCTGCTGAAGATGCCGTCGTCGAAGAAGACCGCCGCCTTGGTGCGCCGGGGGCTATGGTACCACTCCAGGAAGCGTTCTTCGAGGCGATTCTGGAAGTCCGCTTCTTCGATGAAGTCGGCGACCACGCCGAGCTGCCGCGACGCGTCGCCGCCGGTGATCCGGTCGCACATGGCATGAATGACGCGGTAGGTCCCGATGCCGTTTTTTTCCGGCGGGTCGTCGGAAAAAATCAATGTGAAGTCGTCGTAGCCGTGTTCGAGCATGATGGCGCGGAAGGCGTCGGCCAAGGCCTGGTAATCGAGCACCACTTCGCCGGGTTTTCCGCTCGGGAACAGCCGCAGCAAACTGACCGGCTGCGGCACCAGCTTCATCAGTTCGTCGTCCAGCTCGGTCGACATCAGCAGCGACGCCGTCCCCACCAGGTCGGAGCCCGAAGGCCGGCTGAGCTTGCGTTCCAGCGAGGCGATCACCTTGTCCGTGGTTTCTCCGAAGCCCATCACCGCCTCGACCTGGATACCCTGTTCCAGGCCCAGCGCCTGAAAGGCGTGCAGCATGTCGCGATACCAGTAACCCGCCACCGTGGCGATGTTTTCGAGGCGCATGAAGACCTCGATCCGGTTGACCGGCCGCCGCACCAGGTAGGTGCCGGAGCCGTGCTTGCGCACCACCACGCCGTCGGCGGCCAGGGTGTTCAGCGCCTCGCGCATCGACGGCCGGCTGACTCCGAAGAGTTCCATCAGCGCGTCCTCGCTCGGCAGCCGCGCCCCCGGACTCCATTCGGCGGAGCTGAAATTGCGCCGCAGCATCCGCTCCAGCTGCTGGGTTTTGTTCAACAGTCGCGTATCCATAAACTTACCGTGATTCATAAAGTCATATTAGGACTTGTTGTATATATTATAGCCAAAAGTTGATCAAAAGTCAATAGCTCGACGGCAAAATTTTCGAAAAATTCCGAAAATTTGACATGCCTCCCCCATTGGACTATATTAGCGTCAATCAAGGAGGAGCTGGATCATGAGCTGTCATCGTCACCATTTGCCGACCCTGAACGACGCCGCGCTGGAGATTTCCGAACGCTGCTTGTCCGACAACTGTTATCCTTCGCTGCTGGCCCGCGACTGGATGGTGCTCCACCCCTGCGCCGCCACCTGCTTCACCCTGACCGAGCTCGCCGACGCCGTCGCCGACATCATGGTCGAGATCGAAAGCCAGGATTGAAAAATCAGGAGCTCCGGGTGGAATCTTCGGCGTGACCGCGGTTCCGGCCCGGCGAACAACGGTAGAACCGGGTGTAGAGGCGGATGAAATAGTTGGGGTTTTCGAAGCCGCAGCGTTGGGCCGCCTCGGCCACGGAGCAATGGGGGTTGCGCAGCAGGTTCCGGGCGTGCGCCAGGCGCAATTTCTGCAGATAACGCACCGGCGAATCGCCGCAATGATTCCGGAACAGCCCGCGCAAATGACTGCCGCTGACGCCCGCCATTCTGGCGGCGTCGCTCACGTTGACCGGTTTGCGGTAATTGGCGTGCAGATAATCGAGGGCGCGGCGCAGCCCCGGCGGCAGGGCGGTGACCCTGGAATGATGCTCCTCCAGCTTGCGCAACTGAAGCAGCAGCGCATAGACGACGCCCTCCGCCCCGGTGAAATCGTTGGCGGCGGTCATGCGCTGCAGTTCGAGCATGAGCCGCCGGATCCGGGGCGCCCCCGCCGTGTCGAGCGTCCGCCAGCTCGGCTGAAACAAGGTATTTTTCGCCTGAAACACGCAATACAAATTGGCTTCGCCCGGCGCGTTGACCTGATTGTGGGAGACCCCCGGCGGGATGACCAGCAGATTGCCCGGACCGCCGGTGAAGCGGCCCAGGGGGCTTTCGACGGCACAGCTTCCGCGCAGCACCAGGATCAGCTCGCAGCCCGCGTGCTTGTGGTAAGAAACCTCCGCGGTGCGGCGGTGAAATCCGGCATGAGAAAAAATCGGCAGTTCCATATCGTATAGATTACTTCCGCCTGAAGCTTTTTCAAGCGAAACGTGCTTATAAATTCCTCTTTTGTGCAAATTGTCACGGTTGATATCGTCATAATGTATAACTATAATAAGTGTCAACCACAAGGAGGCAAGGGATGAAGACGGCAATTCCGGTGATTCTCGACACCGATATCGGCGGCGATATCGACGACACCTGGGCGCTGGGCATGATGCTCAACTCCCCCGAGCTCGACCCGCGGTTGGTGCTGACTTGCACGGCCGATACCGTGTACCGGGCGAAAATCGCCTGCAAATTCCTGGACGCGGCCGGACGCGGCGACATCCCGGTCGGAGTGGGGCTGCGGTTTTCTTCGGACGGGCCGCGCGAACGCCAGTTGAAGTGGGTGGAAAATTACCGGCTGGAGGATTATTCCGGCACGGTTCACGAGGATGGAATCGCGGCCGCCATCGGAGAGATGGAGCGGGCGGAGGAATTG
>JAVBSD010000117.1:0-5599 GCA_031547325.1 Victivallaceae bacterium
CAATTCCACCTCGATTTCCCGCCCGTAGAGGTCGCCGGAGAAGTCGAGCAGATGCGCTTCGAACCGGCGGCGGTGGTGGTTGAGGTGGCCATAGGTCGGCGAGATCCCGATATTGATCGCCGCCGGGTGGCCGAGGGCGCGCCCGGCGTAGACGCCGTCGGGCGGCATGACGCCGCCGGTGAGCGCCAGGTTGGCGGTCGGGTGGCGCAGCTCGCGTCCCGCCGCCTGGAAGCCGGATTCGACCCGGCCGTAAACGGCGTAGGGCCGTCCCAGCAGCGCCGCCGCCATGTCGAGCTGGCCGGCGGCGGCGCGGTGGCGAATGACGCTTGAGGAAACCCGGCTCCCGTCGAGTTCGAGCTCTTCCACGGCGATGAATTCGAAACCGCCCGTGGCGGCCTCCCGCGTCAGAAAGGCCGCGTCGCCGCCGCCGCCGCGTCCGAAGCGCCAGCCGCGTCCGACCACGATGGCCCGCACTCCGCCGCCGGCGAGCAGGCCGCCGAGGAATTCCTCCCGGCTCAACGCGGCGAATTCGCGGGTGAACGGCACCACCGCGACTTCGGCCGCCCCGGCCTCCAGCAGATAGCGGCGGCGCCACGCCAGGGGCAGCAGCAACGGCGGCGCCTGTTCCGGCGTGAAAAGCTCCCGCGGATGCGGGTCGAAGGTCACCGCGACCGGCGTCGCGCCGTACCGCCGCGACGCTTCGGCCAGAGCCGCGAGAATCCGCCGGTGCCCGAGATGGACGCCGTCGAAAATCCCGATCGCGACGCAGCAGGGATTCGGCAATGATAAATTGAAGGTCGACATCTTGTAATTTCCGTTCTCGGGAATATATTATAAAATCGGCAAATTGCAAGTCGCGTTGAGCTTAAAAAATCAATTTGACGGCAATTTGACGCGCAAATGACGGAAAATTGACGGAAATGGACGCGGGAATTTTTTGATGAAACGCACCGTACTTTATCCCGGCAGCTTCGATCCTTTGACCAACGGCCATCTGGATCTGATCGACCGGGCGAGCCGGCTCTTCGACCGGGTGGTGGTCGGAGTGGCCTACAATATGGAGAAGAACTCCTTCCTGACTCCCGAGGAGCGGGTCGGGCTGATCGAAGAATGCACCGCGCATTGCGGCAATGTCACGGTGGTGCATTTCGAGGGGCTGGTGGTCGACGCGGCGGCGCGCTACCGGGCGCACGCCCTGCTGCGCGGGCTGCGGGCGATTTCCGATTTCGAATACGAGCTGCAGATGGCCCTGATGAACCGCAGTCTGAAATCCGACTGCGAGACCATTTTCATGACGCCGACGCCGAAGAACTCCTTCGTCAGTTCGCGCGTGGTGCGCGAGGTCGCCCATCTGGGCGGCAATTTCGAGCAGTATGTACCGCAGCCGGTGGCGGAATTCGTCCGGCGGAAACTTCAATCGCAACGGGAAGCGGGTGTTTCATGATCCGAATATCGGTTCCGCTGCTGGACAAGCAGGATGTCGAACTCGACGGCGCCGAGCCGCCGGAATTTCTCGAATTGGGCGGCGGCGCGATCTACCGGGTCGACACGCCGGTCGAATACCATTTGCTGGCCAAACGCGTCTCGGGCGGCGCGCTGGTTTCCGGACGGATCTCGGTCGGGATCGCCGGCGAGTGCGGCCGCTGCCTCGAAGAGGTCAAGGAAAATGTGGTCCATTCCGATGTGCATCTCTTTCTGCCCATCGCCGACGAGCAGGAGCTCGACATCTCCGAGGATGTGCGCACCGAGATGCTGGTCGAGCTGCCGATGAATCTGCTGTGCCGCGACGAATGCTCCGGGCTGTGTCCGGGCTGCGGCGTCAACCTCAATTCGAGCCGATGCCGCTGCGATTCCGCCCCTCCGGACGACAGCGCCTGGAACGCGCTCGACCAACTGAAACTGTAGGAATTCATGGCGCGTTATATTTTCGGTCCGGTCGCGTCGCGCCGCCTCGGCCGTTCGCTCGGCATCGACCTGGTCGAGCGCAAATGCTGTTCGCTCGACTGCGTCTACTGCGAGGCGGGGGCGACCACCCGGCTCTCCGCCGAACCCTGTGAATTCATGCCGGCCGGCGAAGTCATCGCCGAGCTCGATGCCGTTTTGCGGCTCCACCCCCAGCTCGATTTCGTGACTTTTTCGGGCTCCGGCGAACCGCTGCTCCACCCCGGATTCGGCGAGGTGGTCGGCTTTCTCAAGAGCCGTTATCCGGAATATCCGGTTTGCCTGTTGACCAACGCGGTCGGCCTCGGCGATCCCGCCACGGCCCGCGCCGCGGCGCGGGTCGACCTGATCGTGCCGTCGCTCGACGCCTCCAGTGAACGCGAATTCGTCATCATCAACCGCCCGGCGCCGGGGGTGAGCTTCGAGGGGCTGGTCCGGGGGCTGACCGCTTTCGCGGAGCACTATCCCGCCTGCCGGATGTGGCTGGAGCTTTTCATCGTGCCGGGAGTCAACGATTCCGACGCCTCGATCGCGCGTTTTTCCGACATCATCGGCCGGGTCAAACCGGAGCTGGTGCAATTGAATTCGATCGACCGACCCGGCGCGGTCGACTGGGTCGAAACGCCGCCGGTGGAGACGGTGCGCCGCTTCATCGCCGCCATCGAACGCTTCGCGCCGGTCGAAGCGGTGGGCCGCTACCGCTACCGCACCCGCCGGGAACTGCCGGCGGGCGAACTCGACGGCCGGGCGGTCGAGGCGATCCTGGCGCTGATCGCCCGGCGCCCCGGCACCGCCGCCGATCTGGCCGAAGCGCTGGACACCGCCCCCGAAGCCTTGAATCAGGTGCTGGAAAAACTTCTCAAATCCGGATTGATCCAGTCCGAAAAGCGGGCGCGCGGCGTATTTTTCAGCCTGCCCGGGGAGCCCGGCGGCGCATGAAGGGCGGGTGGCTCACCGCCGCGCTTTTCGTCGCCTGCGCGCTCTTCTGTTTCGCCTTCCGCTTCGCCATTTGCGTCGACGACGTCGCCAAGGTCAAGGCCGCGGTCGGCGTCGATTTCGCCCCCTTTCAGGTCGAGAGCGCGGTTGCTTACGCCCAGGTGCGCGCCTTCGCCGCCGGCCGCGATGAAGCCGGGGTGCTGGCGACCGCCGGAGTCGCCGACCTCGGCGCCGAAGCGCAATTGTCGAGCGGCATGGAGCGTTTTCTCGGCGCCTCGCTGGCCCTGAAGCGGTGGATCTCGGGTTCGCCCGAAATCGACCCGGAGCATTCCCGCTGGGAGGACAATCCCGCCGATGCGTGGTGGGTGCGGATCAGTTTGATCTTTTGGATCGCCTGGCTGCCGGGGTGGATCTTTTTGTGGCTGAAATGGGGCGGGGTTTCCCGGCCCTGGGCGCTGATCGGGGCGCTTTTTTACGCCGTGATGCCGGCGGCGGTGGCGCGTTATACCGGATTCGGCTTGCTCAAAGGGGCCTTTGCCATGCCTTTTGTCGTCGCCTGGCTGGCCTTCTGGGCGCTGGCGCTCCGGGACGGCCGCCGGCGGTGGCTGGCGCCGGCGGCGCTGCTGGCGTTTCTGGCGGCGGCCAACTGGGACATGGCTCAGATTGTCCTCGGCGCCTGGGCCGGCTGTGAAATCGTCCGCCGCCTCGCCGGAGGCGCCGCCGACGCGCAGCGGGCGCGGCTCCTGATCGCGAGTTGGGTCGGCATCGTCCTGGCGGCGGCGCTGCTGCCGTACGGCCGGGCTCACGCTTCGCTGGCCAGCCCGGTGGCATTGCTGCTTTACCCCTGGGCGATTTTTCTCAACGGCCGCGCCTGGCGTTGGCCGTGGAAATGGGCGGTCGGGGCTGCGCTGGCCGGACTGTGGCTGGGGGCGGCGCATTTGTCGCCCTTCGCCGGAAATTATTCCCACTTCTCCGAGCTGATCGCGGCCAAGCTGCGCTTCTGGAACGTCAAGCCGGCGGACCCGGATGTGCTGACCTTCACCCAGCGTTTTTTGTGGACGCCGAATTTGCAGTCGGCGACCTGGGCGACGGTGTGGAGTTATTTCCCGCTGGCGCTGTGGGCGGCCATCGCCGGCACCCTCCTCGGGTCGGGCTTCAAAAACTGGCGGCGGGAGGCGTGGGCCAACGCGCGGCAGTGGCTGCCCTGCGCCGGGCTGGCGGCGGGGTTTTTCATCGTTTTCATTTACATGGTGCGTTTTTACGAGCTGGCGGCGATCTTCGTCGCGCCGTGGCTGGCCTGGGTCGGCTGGCTGTGGTGGGGATTCCTCCGGCGCTTTTGGGCGCGGGCGCTCCTGGCGGCGGCGCTGGCGGCGGTGCTGGCGGTCGAAGCGGCCGCCATCCTGCCCGGCGGCGTTTTCGTCCACGAGGAACAGCGCAAGGCCGAAACGCCGCTGCTGCTCCAGGCCCAGGCGGTCGAAGCGGCGCGCGCCGCCCGGCTGGCCGGCCAGGTGGTGGTGGCCGATCTCGAACTCGGATCGCTGCTCGCCGGGTATGCCGGATGCGCGCTGGTGGTCCAGCCGAAATTCGAGCTGCCCGAGGTGCGCCGCGCCGCCGAGGAATATGTGACGCTGCTCTATCGGGGAAGCGAGGAGGAGTTCGCCGATTTCTGCGAACGGCACCAGGCGCGTTTCGTCTTCTTCCGCCGCGACTCCTCCCGCCACAACCTGAACCCCAACGGCTACCGCTACATGGCGGCGGCGAAGCAGATTCCGCGCAATGCGGTGGTGCGTTTCTTCGACGCCGCCCCCCACCGGCTGACCCGGTTCAGGCAGTTGGAATTGCCGCTCGACACCGATCCCGGAACCGACGACCAGCTGCGGATTTTCCGCTACGTCACCGCCGCCGACCGCCGGACGGCGGCGGAGATGGCGGGACTGGCCTGGCAGGCCCGCAGCGCCGGCGATCTGCCCGGCGCCGCCGCCTGGATTCGTTCCGCGTACCGGATCGACCCGATCTCTTCGGGAATCTATGAACTTTATTTTGAAATACTCGGAGCTCCGCCGCCGCCGGCGGGGTTCGATTGACCGGGAAACGGGGGGACCGATGAACTTCGCTTTCGCTTTATTCAAGTACTTTCCCTATGGCGGGCTGCAGGGCGACATGCTGCGGATGGCGCTCCGGGCGGCCCGGGCCGGACACCGGGTGGTGATTCACGCCGCCGAATGGCACGGCGAGCCGCCGCCGGCTCCGATCGAGGTCAAGCTGCTGCCGTGGCGCAGCCGGACCAGCGGGGGAAGGGTGCTGGAATTCGAGAAGAACTTTCACCGGGAGGTGGCGGGGAAGGGCTACGATCTGTTGGTGACCTTCAACCGCATCGGCGGCTGCGATCTTTATTTCGCCGCCGACAACTGCATGGCGGTGGAGCTGCCGGAGCGCCACTGGAAGCTGACGCTGCTGCGCCCCCGGTACCGGATCTTTCTGGAGGAGGAAAAGAAGATTTTCGCGCCCGAATCCTCCACCCACATCATGTACATCGCCCCGCGCCAGCTGGAGCAGTACCGCCGGGCCTACGCCACGCCGGAAGAGCGGCTGCATTACATTCCGCCGGGGGTGCGTCCCGAATGCCGCCGTCCGGACGACGCCGAAACGCTCCGCGCCGGCAAGCGCCGCGAACTCGGCCTCGAACCCGATGAACTGATGCTGATTCTGGTCGGTTCCAATT
>JAVBSD010000087.1:0-6864 GCA_031547325.1 Victivallaceae bacterium
AACCATCGGCGGGCCGGCCGCTGAACAGGTAATCGACCTCGATGCCGCGAGCTTTCAAGGCGCGGGCCAGAGTGCGGCTGCGACTGATGTGACCGTTGCCGGTCCCCTGTACACCAAACAGTATTTTCATCCCTGACTCCAACCCAAGGCCCAGAGGGCGCAACCACTGCCGAGCAGGGCGCCGGCCACCAGATCGCTGAGATAGTGCACCCCGAGCAACAGGCGGGAGGCCCCCACCAAAATGGCCCAGGTGAACAACAAGGGGGCCCAGAGCGGGAAGCTCGCGGCCAGCACGGTCGCCATCAGGAAAGCGGCTGCGGTATGGCCGGAAGGCAGACTGTAGCGGTCGGAGGGCGTGATGCCGCGCAGCGGCAGCCAGGGCGAGGCGTCGCCCGGGACGAGGCCTGTCCGGTTTCCTTCCAGAATCCGGGCGGCCCGGTCGAGCATGGCGTATTCTTCAAACGGCAGAACGCCGTAATATTGTTTCAGCCAGCGGTCGCATGGATTCATTTTCGTCTTTCCGGTGGTTTCAGCGCTCGAAGATCACGCCGGCGTAGCCGACGCAGTGGCTCCAGTCGCCGGTCAGGTCGCCGGAATTGGCGTAGCCGATGATTTTCGAGGTGAATTCCGGCGACCGGTCGAGCGCCGCCAGCACCAGCTCAATGCCGACGCCGCCGCAGATGGTCGCGCCGGTCCGGGCCAGGAAGCGTTCGAATTCCAGTTGGTCGCCGGCCTGGATCAGGCGCAGCGCTTCGCCGTCGAGGCGGCGCAGGTTTTCCGCCACCGGTTCGCCGAAAGGCACGTAGCCGAAGTTGGCTCCGTAATGGGTGAAATCGCTGCTGACGATCCACAGCGTCTCCGGCGTCAGGAATTGCCGCAGCGTTCCGGCGGCGGCGCGGATGCCGTCATAATCCATTCTGCCGGTGATCAACGGCGCCACCGGCAGGTCGCCGAAGAGGAATTGCCACATCGGGATTTCGACTTCGACGGCGTGTTCGATGTAGTGGGGCTCGCCCAGCGTTCGGAACGGTCCGCCGGCCGCCGCCAGAGGATCGAGAATCTCCCGCGCCGACGGCGCGGTCCCGAGCGGCGTCAGGAAGCCGGCGTAGGCGGGGAGCGCGATGCCGTCGAAGCCGACCCGGTGGCTCGGCGCGATGATGACCGCGTTGCGGTAATGCCCCCGGGAAGCCGCCGCCAGCGTCTTCATCGCCAGCGCGCCGGAAAACATATACCCGGCGTGGGGGAGGATCGCCGCCTGGACGGTTTTCGGGGAGCGGTATTCGGCGGCCTCGGCGAATTCGGCCAGGGTCCGGCGCAGCCGTTCGGGATTGGCTTCGTAGAACTGTCCGGCCACCGCCGCGTGCTGAACGATATTTTCCAGCATCACTTCACCCCGGAACCTGAATCGTTTTCGTCGATGCGCACCGCGTCGACCTCGATGGCTTCGACGTCGATGATCGCCTCGGAGGCGGGGATGTCGGCGGTTTCCGGCGGCGCGGCATCGGGACGCCGCTGCGCTGCGCCGCCGAAACCGGCGGCGCTGAAGAGATCCGCCATCGACTGCCGCGGCCTCCGCGCCCGCGGCGGCCGGAACAGCGAAATCAGCGCATAGACTGCCACAAAGATGATAACCAACGGCAGCAGAATGATTCCGAGGATGACCAGCAGCAGACAGCCCAGCGGCGACGTCTGGCGGGCGACAAATCCGGCATTCATGACAGTTCCTCCCGGCAATTGAGGGTTGCAACTTCGGTGAAATCGGCCAGCCGCCGCTCGGGTTCTTCGGCGCGGGGATCGCCGAAACCCCACAGGGCGTAGGCGCGGCGCATGCCCGCCCGGCGTCCGGCTTCGAGGTCGGTGTAGTGATCGCCGACCATCCAACTGGCTTCGGCCGCCGACCCGGTTCGTTCGAGACAATAATTCAAGGCGTCGGGGGCCGGCTTCAGGGGCAGCGGCCCGTCGCCGCCGACCAGGACGGCGAAATATTCCATCACCCCGAGCAATTCGAGGATTCGTCGCGCCAGCGTTTCCGGCTTGTTGGTGACCACCGCCAGCGGGATGCCTTGAGCATATAACTTTTGCAGGGTTTCGCCGACGCCGGGATAGAGGACGGTGGAATCCACCGGATGCAGGGCATAATGGCGCGCCAGCCGCGTTTTGGACTCGGCGCGGTCGATTTGGGGGGCGTCGGCGAGCGTGCGGTCGACCAGGTTGGCCATACCGTTGCCGATGCACGGGACCACTTGTTCGAGCGGCCATGCCGCCAGGCCGTTGGCGGCGCGCATGGCGTTGACCGCGGCCGTCAGGTCGGCCCGCGAATCGATCAAGGTTCCGTCGAGGTCGAAAATCAGCATGGCCGCGCCTCCAGGAAGGGCACCCGGGTCACCCGGGGCAGGCGGGCGAAGGCGTCGAAGGCGAACATCTCCGGCTCTCCCGCCGGATTGCTCCGCCAATGATGGAAGCCGAGGCCGCCGACCATCGCGGCGTTGTCGGTACAGTATTTGCGTTCGGCCAGGCGCAGCCGGACGCCGGGGGGCGTCAGGCGCTCGAGGCGTTCGCGCAGCAGGGCATTGCAGGCCACGCCGCCGGCGGCGACGATCGACCGCGCGCCGGTTTCCCGGGCCGCGGCCAGGGTCTTGCGGCACAGCACGTCGACCACCGCTTCCTGATATCCGGCGGCCAGGTCGGCCACCGTTTCCGGCGTCGTCGGCTCCAGCTTGCGGACCTGATACAACAGTGCGGTCTTGATGCCGGAAAAACTGAAATTGAAGCGATTTTCCGGCGCCAGCGCCTTGCCGGCCGCGCCGGTCAGGGGCCGTGGAAATTCGAAACGGCGGCAGTCGCCCTCCTCGGCGGCGCGCTGCATCGCCGGTCCGCCCGGATAGCCGAGTCCGAGCAGCTTGGCCGCTTTGTCGAGCGCTTCGCCGGCGGCGTCGTCGAGGGTGGCTCCGAGCTGGGTCGCGGTCCCGTCCGCCGCGATCAGCAAGAGCGAAGTATGCCCTCCCGAAACGACCAGCGCCAGCATCGGATACGAAGCGGGATCGAGCAGGAATTTCATGCCGTTGTCGAGGAACGCGCCGTAGATGTGGGCGATGAAGTGATTGACGCCGTAGACCGGGCGTCGCCATCCGGCGGCGAGTCCTTTGGCGAAGTTGATTCCGACCAGCAGCGCCGGCATCAGGCCGGGTCCCTGGGTTACCGCGATCGCGTCGATGTCGGCCGGCACAACGCCGGCGGAATTCAGTGCTTCGTCGAGCACGGGGGTGAGGGCGGTCAGATGTTCGCGCGCGGCCAGTTCCGGCACCACGCCGCCGTGGCGGGCGTGGCTGGCGATCTGGCTGGCGACCGCGGAGGCCAGGACGGTCGCGCCGTCGGCGACCACCGCGACCGCGGTTTCATCGCAACTGGTTTCAATTCCCAGTATGAGGCTCATCGAATTCTCCTGTGAAACTTTGAAAGTAATATATCCCGCGCGAAGGGCAAATGCAACAACGGTTCCGGGTTTTTATAATTTGCATTTTGCTGAATGTGTATTAAAGTATCTGGACCGTATAACCTGAAACAAGGAGGAGATGATGGTGAAGTACGCGGTATCCATGTTCGGAGCTTTCGTCGTGGCGGTTTCGGTGCTTATTTCCGCCGGTTGCGCCGCGCCGGACCTCAATGAGGAGCTGTGCGAAAACTGTACCTGCCAGGAGGTCTGCGACTGCAACAACAGCAACCGCTGCAATCCCAAATGCTTCTGTTCGCCGGCGCGCAACTGCATTCAGATTTCCCAGACCATGCACGCCGCGCAGTTGCTCGGCGCCTGGACGAATCTGGACGTTCCTTCCGGCATCAAGTCGGAAATCCAGTTCCTGCCCGAAAGCCATGTGACCGGCAATACCGGCCTGAACGGCTTCAATTCGAGTTACATTTTTTCCGGCCGCGCCAAGATTCGTTTTGCACCGTTGGCGATGTCCGAGATGGCGGGGTCTGAAGATGCGATGAAGTTCGAGCAGGCATTCGTCAACAATATGGCGGCGGTCACCAGTTTTGAGATCGACGGCGACAAGTTGACCTTCTATGCCGAGAACGTCGACGTTCTGCATTTCGAGAGAATGACTATTGAATGATTCCGGAAGTCATCCGTTGACGCCGGCGGGCGGGTTTGACGCCGGCCGGATCGGGGTGGTCGGCTTCGACGGCGACGACACTCTGTGGCATTGCGAAAAGTTTTTTCGCGCGGCGGAAGACGAATTCGCGGCTTTGTTGACGGAATACGCCCCGGACCCGGCCCGGTTGATTGCCCGGTTTCACGACCGGATGATCGCCGGGCTTTCCATTTGGGGCTACGGGGTCAAGAGCACGATTTTGGCGATGCTGGGAACGGCGCTTGCCGTGAGCGGCGGGCAATTGCCGGGGAGGATTGCCGCGGGGATTCTGGAGTTGGGCGAACGGCTGCGGCTGAGTCCGCTCGAATTGCTGCCGGGGGCGGAGGAGGCGGTCCGGGAGCTTGCCGGCCGGCACCGGCTGTGGCTGGTGACGAAAGGCGACCTGATCGATCAGCGCCAGAAGCTGGACAGATCGGGATTGCGTTCGTATTTCGATCATGTCGAGGTGCTGTCGGAGAAGGATGCGCCTTCTTACCGTGAATTGCTGGAGCGTTTCGGGGTGCCGGCGCCGCATTTTCTGATGATCGGGAACTCGCCGCGTTCGGACATTTTGCCGGTGCATTCTCTGGGGGGGCAGACGGTGATGGTGCCGAGTCCCCACACCTGGCATTTTGAAACCATTCCCGATGAAATTCCGGGTCAAATCATCCCGTCCCTGGCGGATTTGCCGTCATTATTGGGAAAAAGGTGATTTTTTTCAATCAACCGGCTTGCTTTTTTGTGGAAGAATGATAGATTAGACGTACCCTGAAATACGGGCGTTTAGCTCAGTTGGTTAGAGCGCCACGTTGACATCGTGGAGGTCACAGATTCGAGTTCTGTAACGCCCACCATTTTTTTTGCCCGTAATTCCAAATTCCCGACCTCAAATCGCTCATTTTGTGCCGAAATAGCCGATTCTGTCACCCCCTACAAAATCCACTACAATCGGGCGTTTTTAGGGGGTCATTCACTACAAAATTCACTACAATTTTTCAAACGTTTTTGAACTCGACGAAGCGGCCGTCCGAGGTGCGAACTTCTTCGAAGGGGAAGGTCTGGCGCAGGCGCGGCCAGAAACTCCGCGCCGACATCGGCATGGTGTTGGTGTCCCGGCACCAGTCGTTATAGCGCTTGAAGATGTCCTGGCGGTTGAGCCGGCCCTTCCAGTAGGCCGCGCCGTTCCCCACCACGTCCTCGACGAAGCTCACCAAGGGATTCGACAGCGTCATCAGCTCCCGGGTCAGCTCCGTTTGATCCGTCGTCACCGTGAAAGCGTCCTGTTTGCGGAGCGCCTGAAGCCCCGCCAGTGACCAGTTGAAGATGCCCGGCAGCTCCGCCAGCAGCTTGCCGGCCAAGCCGGGGTCCTTTTGCTTCTCCCGCGGATTCGCCTGGTCCGGGTGGTCGACGAAACGGATCGGGAAACGCAGGAAGCAGATGCGGCGCACGAAGCCGTAGGTGATGTCCCGTGCCTGGAGCTGTTCGTTGGCCGCGAAGATCAGCTTGCAGAAAGGCACAAAGGTCACGAAGTCCTTGCCCTTGTAGCAGCCGTTGATCGGGTCGCCGGCCACGATCTGCTTGAAGATCGCTTCGGTTCCGCGTACATCGGTCTTGATGTCGCTGGCGATGTTGGCCAGCTTGTTGTGCAACGTGATCCGTTCGAAAGCCGATTCCAGGCTGGCGATCTCCACATGGCTGGCGTTGACCGGGCCGACCAGCGCCTTCAACACGTCCAGCAGCTTCGATTTGCCGTTGGCCCCATCGCCGAGCAGGAAGAAGCACTTCTGGTAACGCGCGTCCTTGGTGAAACAGTAGCCGAACATTTCCTGGAGTAAGTTATGCCGCCCCAGGTCCCCTTCGGTGATCTCCTCGATGAACTGGTTCCACCGCGGGCATGCCGCCTCCGGATCGTAGGGATAGTCGAGCTGGATCGCTGAATAATAATCGCGGCTGTGCGGCAGCAGCTTGCCGGTGGTCAGGTTCAGCATGCCGTTGGGGAAGTTCACCAGGTCCGGTGCCCCGTCGAAGGTTCCTTTGTAAATGAGGTCGCCCTTGAGCAGTTGGTAGACGCTGTTGACCCGGTTGCTGGTCCGGTAACGCCCGAAGATGTCGGCTACCCGGCGGCGAATCTCCGATTCCAAGAGCTTTGTCCAGCGGGAGCCGTTGTATTCGTACCAGCCCAGGGATTCGTGGAAGATGCAGTCGTTGCGGCGGGCGAATTCCCTGGCCACCAGGTCGTCCGGCGGAGCCTGCCGCAGCGTCTTGGCCAGCTCCTTGAGCCAGGTGTCGGCGAATTGGCCGGTGTCTTTGGCGTCGTCGATCAGTTGCGCCACGCTGGGCCAGTCGAAACAGGTGGCCGCCCGGCGCAGGAAAGCGGTCAGTTGCGCCCGCTTTTCGCTTTCGTTGCCGGTTTCGCCGATCCGTTCGATGACGATGCTTTCCCATTTGCGCGCTTCGGCGAAGATGCCCGCCAGCGTTGACCGCTCCGGCTTCATGGCGTACAAATCCGAAAGGTCCAGCTTCTTTTCGCCGCCCGAGAGCAGGCAGGCCGATACCGATATGCCCGCTTCGAACAGCTCGGCGGCCAACGTCTCGGTGAACTTCTGTCCGGCCTTTGTGACCGGGTCGTAATCCATGCAGACGACGACCTCGCGGCCTTTCAGGGCCGGGAATAGGTCTTTCTTCTGTTCGGACGAAAAGGCCCCGGTGACGGCCGTGACCACCGGGTAGC
>JAVBSD010000203.1:0-3200 GCA_031547325.1 Victivallaceae bacterium
AAATCCGGCGCTTGCCGGCCGCGAAGGCGATGCCGGGGGCGCTGCCGTTGGGATTGTCCAGCGGCCGGGCTCCGGCGGGGAGCATGGCCTGGCGCCAGTAGAGTTCGGGCGGAGCGGCGCCGGGGTGGCGCAGCTGCCACCAGGCTTCCAGGCGCTGTTCGAGGCCGGGATCGGCGGCGAGGGGCAGATGGAAATAATTCGCCGCCGCCTCGCGGGTCAGGTCGTCGGAGGTGGGGCCGAGGCCGCCGGTCACGATGATGACGTCGCTGTCCGACGCGACGGCGGCGGCGAAGGCCGCCTCCAGTTCGGCGAGGCTGTCGCCGACGGCGAAGGAGCGCGCCGGCTCCGCGCCGCGGGCGGCCAGTCCGGCGCCGATCCGGGCCAGGTGGGTGTTCAGGGTGGCGCCGCGCAACAGTTCGGTGCCGGTGGTGATGACGGTGATATTCATAAGGCTTATAATAGACAGCGGAAAGCGGCTTTTTTCAAATGAAAGCGCCGTAAAAGATGGGCTTTGGGCTTGCAAACATGGCAAACCGGTTTTATAGTTAACAGTTTCGTCGCATTACGGGGAGCTTAATATGTCCAACGATTCGTTTCTGGTTCTGTTCCTGGTGTTCATCGCCCTGATGACCGTTTTTCCGATGGTGCTCAGGCGTTTCAATGTCCCCGGAGTGATCGCGCTGTTGATCGTCGGGATGATCGTCGGGCCCAACGCGCTCGACCTGATCGGGCATCTTTCCTATCTGCTGAGTTATTTCGGCGGCAGCGCCGAGGCGTCGTCGCAGAACTTCACCTTTTTGGTCAATTCGCTCGGCTCGCTCGGGCTGGTGCTGCTGATGGCGCTGGCGGGGATGGAGGCCGATTTCAAGCTGATCAGGTCGGCGCGCAAGCCGGTGATCGCGCTGTCGGTGCTGACCTTTCTGGTGCCGGCGGCGACCGGGTATTTCGTCTTTCAGTTTTTCCGGCCGGACGATCTGCCGGGCAAGCTGTTGTACGCCAGTCTGTTCGCCTCGCATTCGGTGGGCATCGTCTTCCCGGTGATCCGGGAGCTCAAGCTGTCGAAAAGCCGCTTCGGCGCGTCGGTGCTGATCTCCACGGTGGTCACCGACGTGGCCAGCATCATCCTCCTGGCGGTCAGCGTGCAGCTGAAAAAGCTCGAGCTCGGCGGCGGGGGTGTCGGCGGAGGCGTCAAAACCCTGTCGGTTTTCGACTACATCGACGTGTCGGGCTTCGGCAACTGGTTCACGCCGTTTTTCCTGGTGGTGGTGATGCTCTATTTGCTGCTGGCGGTGCTGGTCGTCAACGGCGTCGGCAAATGGATCATGCGGCGCACCAAAGGCAACGTCGACGCGGTAATCACCTTTTTGATCCTGGTGATTCTGGGGACGGTGCTCGCCGGCGAACTGCTGGGCATCAACCTGGTGGTCGGGGCTTTCATCGCCGGGCTGGCGCTGGCGGGACTGATCCGGCAAACCGAGGCCGGCAGCGCGATTTTCTATAAATTCGAAGGCATCGGCTGGGGCCTGCTGATCCCGTTTCTGTTCGTCAAAATCGGCATGGAGAGCGATTTCTCCGCCTTTTCCGAAATCGGCAACATCGCGGTCATTCTCCTGACCGTGGGCGGCCTGGCGGTCAGCAAGATCGCCTCCGGCTGGCTGGCGATGCGCCTGTCGGGCTTCGGCAACCTCAAGGGGCTGTGCGCCGGGCTGATGACGGTGCCGCAGCTGTCGGCGACGCTGGCGGCGGCGGCGGTGGGCAAATCGCTCGGCATGCTCGACGACAATTTCTTCAACGCCGTCATCATCATGTCGATCGTCACCACGCTGCCGATTCCCAACCTGGTGCGGCTGGTTATCGCCAGGGGCAAGCTCCAGTTCGAAGACGTCGCGCCGCAGGAGGCGGAAGCCTACCGTATTCCCCCCGAAATCGAAGACGGCCTGCTGTAGCGGTTATTGCAAAGTGCGGTATGCGCGATCCGGCAGGAAGCCGACCAGTTCGCGCCGGGACAGTTCGTCGGCGTTGACCGAGGCCAGTGTTTCGGCCGACACGTGGCCGTCGCACCAGGCCAGGTTGGCTTTGCCGCCGTGGCGGGCGTGGGTGGTTCCCGAGGTGTAATCCGCGCCCATGCCCTCCGGCTTGCCGACGCAGTACATGTACGGCGTCAACTGCGGCGGGTCGAAGGTGTAGATGTGCATCACCGTCCGGCCGTTGTCGCCGAAGGCCGCCGCTCCCGACGGCGAGTCCACCCGGCTCAACCGGATGTCCAGCGTCAGCCCCGATAAAGGCGTCCGGCCCAGCCACACCGCGTTGTAGCCGTAGCCGCCGCCGGAATCGGCGTTGGCGAAGTCGGCGATGCGGTTGGCCACGGCGGGACAGACCGCCGCGCGGTAGGCTTCGCCGTAGTAGGGGCCGAGCAGCGGGTTGTCGGTCAAATCGAGCAGCGCGGCGGTGGCGCCCGACTGGCCGTGTCCGCCTCCGCCCGAAATCTTTTGCATGCCCAGCCACACCGGGCCGGCGGCGTTGACCGCGTCGAGCGTGCTGTAGGGGACCGGAAAGTCATCGAAATCCTGGCTGTAAAGCTGGTTGGCCAGCGCCAGCTGCCGGAGGTTGCTCCGGCACGCGGCCGACAGCGCCGCCTGCCGCGCCCGGCCGAGCGCCGGCAGCAGCAGCGACGCCAGGATGGCGATGATGCCGATCGCGGTCAGGAGTTCGACCAGCGTGAATCTGGGCGGCGTTCCGCGAAAGGTTTTCAGGCAGAGCAGATGGACGGTCACGCCGACGCCGACGGCGCCGAGGAGCGCCCACACCCACCACCGGTCGACCAGGAACGCCGAAACGCCGAGCGTCGTCCACAGCACGGTGATGCTGACCGCCTTGATCCGCGGCGGGACGCCGCGCTTTTCGATGTACCAGCCGAAAAACCGGTTGTTGCTGAGCCAGCGGTGCCAGCGCGGCGAGCTGTGGTAAAAGGCGAAAGCCGCCAGCAGCATGAACGGGGTGGTGGGCCACACCGGCACCGCGATGCCGATGACTCCGGCCCCCACCGCCGCCCATCCCGAAATGAAACACAAGGTGCGTTTGACGCGCATCGGATCGAATTATGCGAGCGGCGTGGCTTTGACCCGCTCGTCCTGGGACATCGCCGCGAGCTTTTTGACGACTGCGACGTCCAGGTTGAGCTCCTTGGCGAGCCGCCCGCC
>JAVBSD010000133.1:0-8296 GCA_031547325.1 Victivallaceae bacterium
CAGTGTCGTGAATTCCGCCGGTTCCCCGTCGACGGTCAGCACCGGCGCCCCCTGGTCGAGCGGATAGACGCACCGCGCCGTGACCGGGTGCTTCAAACTGGAACAGGCCAGTTGCAGCACCCCCGAAGCCTGGTCGAGCGAACCCGAGAGCGCGATGTCGGGCTGTTCGGCCAGCGGCAATTGCTGCGGCCGCCCGTCGACGGCGACGATCGCCGCCGGCACCTCGGAGAGGAGCAGCAGCGAAGCCCGGTTGCGCCGCGCCGGCAGGGTCGCGACGAGTTCGCCGGAGGCGGGAATCCGCATCATCCCGGCGAATTCCGCCGCCGCCGGGAAGCTCTGTTCCCACAGGTAGACGATTTCGCCCGGCTCCAAGCCGAGTTTGGCGGCGTCCAGCGTCACCGGCGTCCGCCTGGAGGCCGCTTCGTGGCCGATGGCGGAGACGATCCGCGCCGCGCCGTAACGCAAGGCGTGGCATTCGATTTCGCCGCCGTCGATCCACCAGCGCGGACTCGCCACCGCGTCGACCAACCGGGTCGCCCGCAGTTCGAAGGCCGCCTGAAAGACCGGCACGTCGTTGAGCACCCACGACGGCGCGAACTGCGCCGGCAAAAGGCCCAGCGCCACCACGTATTCGGGGCCGAAAACCCGGGGCGTGTCCCAGCCGAGCAAACAGGAGCGCTGCCCGGTCTGTTCCATGAATTTGGCGTGCTGCATCAGGGCCGAATTCTGACGCCAGTCGGCGGAGAGGGCGTGTTCGTAGTAGCCGAGGTCGTAGGGCGGGTAGCTGACCGTGTTGCCGGCCAGCGCCACCGGCTTGCCGGCGGCGGCCGCCGCCTCGGTCATGCCGGTCATCACCGCGTCGAAGTTGTCCGCCGACCGGTAGACCATCCGATGCTTCCAGTCGCGGGGGCCGGGCGTCGGCACGCCGCCGATGTCGATGTAGAGGTAATCGAGATCGTAGCCGGTCTGGAGATCGCGGTAGAGCCGATGGAAGTAATCTTGAACGCCGGGCAGCGCCATGTTCCAGTGATAGAGGATTTCGGCGTTTTCGGTCGAGCGCTCGCCGATTTCACTTCCGTCGGCGTCGAGCATCCGCCATTCGGCGTTGCCGCCGCCGGGCGGGGTGGCGGAGTTGACCCGGCTCGCGGTGTACAAGCCGACCTTGCAGCGGCCGCCGTCCATGGCGCCGCGGGCCAGGTCCAGCAGTTCGCGCATCTCCTCGGCGGTGGAGTCGCTCATCGGCAGCTGGCCCTCGGTCGGGTAATAGCCGGTGGCGTTGCACCAGTACATCATGTAGGTCATCATCACGTTGGCGTCCGGGAAAATCTCGCCGATCCGGCGCAGCGCCGCAACCTCGCCGGGGTAGTCGCGGAGATAAACGTGGCAGTAGTTGAAGATGGTCAGCACGTCGCGCATCCAGCCGGGACGTTCCCGGAAATAAGCGCCATGGACCATCGGATCGCCGAGCCAGGCCTGCGAATAATCCAGGTGGTCGCCGTCGAAGAAAAACAACCGGGTTTCCGCCTGGAATCCGCGTTCGGCGTCCAGGTAGTCCTCGCCGACCGCCACCTCCAGCCCGTCCCGGATGAAACGCCCCGCGCCGTCGCAGTAGGCGAAGCGGTGTTGCACCTCCCGCACGTAAAAGCCCACTCCGCCGGTGCCGCCGCGATCGATCAGCGCCGTCCGGCCGGAGGTGAACCCCTGTTCGGTCGCCGCCGCGTCGAGGATCATCGGCTCGGGATACATCAGCGCGAAAACCACGCGATAGAAATAAGCGTCGTCGCGCGACCCCGGCGCATAGGCGATCCGCTGGGTCCAGGAGAAAAATCCCCGGTCGCCGTCGGCAACGGCGGTCAAACTCTTGCGGACGCCGTCGCCGTCGAGGGTATAGCGTTTCTCGATGGCGACGCCGTCGAGGGCGGGATTGACGCAATGAAAGACCGCGGAGCCGTCGCCGGCTTCGGCGGCGACCACCCGGTCCCGCGCGGCCTCGGCGGCGATCCGGCCGTCGCGGTTTTCCAATCCGTAGGAGTCGGCGGCGGCGGCCAGGGCGATCCGGGTTCCGCCGCGGCAGAACCCGGCGATCTCGCCGGTGGCGTCGTCGAGTTCGAGAACCAGGCCGTTCCGGGACAATTCAACCGCCCCGAGGCCGACACAGACACAACAAGCCGCAGCGACAGCCGCCAAACGAATCGTCACAGACATTATTATTCCACCCACTTGCCGGTGCCGCCGTTGTAGTACGGCTTGAAATTGGCCGGTTCCTTGAGGTCGGTGCGGTTGAACTTGTCGCAATGCCCGTCGCCGAAGACCAGATTGAGATAATTGCCGTGGCGGAGCTCGAACACGCCCCACCACTTGGTGTTGCCGGGGGCGATATTGGCGCCGCTGTTGAACAGCGAGCCGGTGCTGGAAAATAAACTGTGTGACTCCTGAGCACCATTCGATTGCCAGGGCAGCACATCGCAGACCACCGGCATTCCGGAAGGATTTTTGATGCCGGTGATGGTCCGGATGCCGGGATGGCCGCCGCGCGCCTGGTAAGAATCGTCTCCTCCGAAGGTGTCGAGATTGTAACCGTAATGATACCCCAACGAAGCGCTCGGGCAAACCCGGGTCGCGTTGTCGGTGTCGATGCCGACGAACTGATACCACATCCCTTTGCCCGAGATATAATAAGCCGGGAAATAATCCTCCCAGTCGTTGGCGTACAGCATGAATGCCAAGCCGAACTGCTTCAAATTGTTGGTGCATTTGATCGCCTGCGCCGCCGCCCGCGCCTTGGACAAAGCCGGCAGCAGCATCGACGCCAAGATTGCGATGATCGCAATAACCACCAAAAGTTCGATCAGTGTGAATTCTTTCAGCCTTTTCATCTTTTTCCTCCCTGGGTTGTAATTTTCACATCATGCCGAATCACGGACCACCAATCCGGTGTCGAGGGTGATGCAGTGCGGCACCTCCTCCTGGACGCCGGTGATCGCCATCAATTGCTGAAACAACGCGTTGGCCAGCTGCCGGTCGCTGGGCCCGACGACGGTGGTGAGCCGGGTGTCGCTCAACTGCGCCATCGGATCGTCGCCGCGGCCGGCCACCGCGAGATCCTGCGGCACCCGGAACCCGCGCCGCCGCAGCTCCGCGATCAGCCGCAGCGCGTCGAAGTCGCTCAGGGTCATCAGCGCGTCGAAGCCGCGCGCCGCCTGCCAGGCCAGCGTCTCCCCGACGAAGCGCTCCTCCGAGGAGGCGAAAAAAATATCCTCCGGAGCCGGCGGCAGCCCCAACGCGGTCATTTCCGAGCGAAACGCATCCTGCTCCTCCTGGCAGTAGCCGGGCAGATAACCGACGTAGAGGCCGATCCTGCGGTAGCCTTTTTCCACCAGGTAACGCGCCATCAGCCGGGTGCCGCGGGCGACGTCGATGTCGACGCAGCGATAGGTCTCCGGCAGCGACAGGTGCGGCTTGAGAAAAAACACCAGCTTGCGGTAATCGCTGAAGCAGTCGGACATGTCGATTTTCAAATGCGGATAGAAGTGCGAAAAGCAGATGATCGCCTCGGCGCGGTAGTTGATGAAGTCGTCGGTATAACGCTTGAACTGACGGTAATTCTCGTGCGCCTGCCCGATCAGAAGGCGCATGTCGCACTCCGAAAGCATCTCCTCCAGCAGGATCAGCGAACGCGCCCCGCAACCCCCGACGTAACTGTCGATGATCGCCCCGACCAGGTTGCTGCGCCGCCCCGAGAGCTGCCGCGCCAGCGGGTCGGGCCGGTACCCCCGCGCCGCCGCCAGCACCCGCTCGCGGGTTTCGGGACGGGCCACGTTCAGCGCCTTGCCGTTCAGGATCCGCGACACGGTCATTTTGCTGACCCCGCAGGCCTCGGCGATGTCCTTCAATGTCACTCTGTCCGCCATAATTCCCCGTAATGTTAACGGTAACATTACTTATTATAGCGTATTCCCGAGTCAAAGTCAATACCCGTCTCCAAAAAATTTCAAAAAAATCCGCCGAACCATCCCGCATATCGCATGAACCGGCTTCATGCAATATGCGGACTATGGTCCGAACAGCTCCGCGGCGCGTTTCATTTTATCGACGACGGGAACCGCGAACGGGCATTTTTTTTCGCAGCTTCCGCAGCCGACGCAGTCCGAGCCGCGGGCGTTGAGCGAACGGTAATGTTGGCGGACGCTCGGCGGCACATGCTCCGGATCGAGCTCCGCGATATCGAGATATTTGTTCACCGCCGCGATGTCGATCCGAGCCGGACAGGGCTGACAATGGTTGCAGTAGACGCAATGCCCCCCGGCCCCTCCCGTGTAATCTCCGATGATGGGAATATAGTCTTTTTCCTCCGCCGACGCGCTCAAATAGGCGACCGCCTCTTTTACCTGCTGCTCCGATTGGCAACCGGCCATGACGCTGGTCACGCCCGGCCGGGTCAGCGCGTAATGAATGCATTGGGTCGTGCTCATCGCTTTTCCGAACGGAGAATGCCCGGCCGTCAGAAGCCTGCCGCCGCCGAAAGCCTTCATCACGGTGACGGCGATATTCCGCTGTTCGCAATACCGGTACAGCTCCGCCCGAACCGGATCGGCGGCGGCATACCGCTGCGACTCCAGCTCGGAAAAGGAGCTCAGGACGTCGTGGTCCGCCGGGGTCAGGTCAAAAGCCGGATTGATGCTGAACATCAGGAGCTCGATCAGACCGCTTTCCGCCAGTTTCCGCGCGGTGCGGGGATTGTGCGCGCTCGCTCCGATGGCGTGAATCACGCCCTGGCGCTTCAAATCCAGCATATAATCGACGACGCCGTTGGCATAAATCTCCCCGATCGCCTCCTCCGAATCCATGAAAAACAGCATTCCGACATCGATATAATCGGTCCCGAGGCCATCGAGGAGAGCGGCGAAATATCTTTTGCAGGTCTCCAGGTCGCGGCTGATGTCGTATTGCTGGAGCAAATCCACCGAACCGACATGCCCCTGAATGATCATTTTCTTGCGGTCGGCCCCCAACGCTTTGCCGATATTGCGCCGGACCCCGGGCCCGGGCATGAACACATCCATGATGTTGATGCCGTATTTCAGCGCGGCCTGTATGGTCTCCTCGGCCACGGCATACGGTTTGCCGTCCAGATGCTCGGCGCCGAGTCCGATGACGCTGGCCGACTTCCCCGTTCCGCCCAATTGCCGATATTCCATCGGTTGCTCCTCCAACGTTCCCGATATCCCGTCCCAAGATTCGCCCGTGACGGAATGTAGCGCCTCAAACCCGTTTTTGCAAAGGCCGCAACGCAAAGAAATCGAATTCCATTGCGAATACGGCGATCTTTCAATCTTTCATCCGCCTTTTTGGGGGCCGCTTTGCGGAAAAGACTTTTGAAATTACCTCTCCTGTTCAAATTCAAGGCGAGGATGTTGCGGCTTGATCTCAAAAGATGGCTCAAGGCGCGACCGGCTTCAAGGCCGCCTTTATACGAAATTCCACTGGACTGCCGCCGGAACCTGAGGCCCCGAAGGCTGTCGCCGGTTCCGACGGGAAAAATCCATTGTTGACGGCGGAAGGTTACCGGGACTGGTAAAATTTGCCGCTTATTTCTACTGCATGCGCAGGTGACAGCGTAATGCCGTGACGATCCGGCATATCATTGGCGCAAGAATTTTGTTCTTTTTCGTGATTTCGGCCCTTGACAATCTTTCCCCAAGGACTATTATTGAATCAAACGTTTCAGATGGCCCGAAATGTGGTTAACAGAATAAGGGATTAGGAAATGCAACCATGTCGGATCGGCGACGCGACGGGCGTGAATGAAGGCGCCCAAGCTTGGCGGATCGGGCTGCCGGGGTTGAGCCTGGTCTTCGGGTTTTCCGAACGCGTCGGGCTGGAACTGCGCGCATTCGAGCAGGCGGACACGGCGTATATAGGCGAAGCCACACCCTGCCTGCCGTTCGCCGATGGCCTGGAACTCCGTTGGACGCTCGTCTCGTCCTCATGGGAGGAAACCGGCCACGGCGGCCGCCCGGTGCTGGCGCTGCGCATCGCCTTGCGGTCGGGACCGCTGGTGGTCGCATTCTCGGCCTTCGCCTTTCCCGGCACGGCGGTGATGCGTTACGGTTGCACGCTGGCGAACGCGGGGACCGAACCGTTGATGCTGCCGTTCCGGCCGCTCGACCTGCCGGTGCGCATGGCCCATTCCCGGGAGGTGTACCGCGCCGAGTGGCTGCATGGCGGGTTGCCCCACCACGACCACGGTTTGCTGTGCGCCAAAGTGTTCGCCTACAGCGCCAATCCCCGGCACGACGCGACGACCCTGGAATCCCACGGGACGCGCGAATACCTTCCGCTCGTGGTGCTGCGCAAGGAGGGGCCCCCGGACAACGGCTTCATGGCCGCCGTGGATTACATCGGCCCGTGGTCGCTGACCCTGCGCCGGGACGCCAACCGGCTGCGGGTGGCCTTCGCGGTGGACAAGGGCGCGGCCGCAACCCTGAGCCCCGGCCGGACGATGCAGACGCCGCCTGTCACCTTCGCCGCGTTCGCGGGCGAACGCGACAACCTGATGCGTGAGTTGTACCGCTGGCAGTATGAATACCTCTGGGACCATACGGATCCGGACTATCACGCCCGCCTGCGCTCCCCCAGCAACTGGGTCTATTGCAGCCGTAACCTGCACGAACAGTTCGTGTACCGCCTGGCAGGCATGGGCCTGGGCGCAGCCGATGTCCAACGCGCGGGTTACGAGGTCGTATGGGACGACGCCGGTTGGTCGTCCCATCCCGGCATTCCCCCCGACGCCTACGCCTCTGTTTTCGCCAACACGTACGAGGGGCCGGACTTCCTGCCGTCCCGGCGGTTTTTCGCCAAATGCGGCTTACGTTGGCTGATCTGGTTCGCGGGCGCGCCCTCCTTGGGCCTGCTCCGGTCCAAGGAGGGCGCCTGGGGTCGCTTCGAGTGGCGCACCGATGGCATCTCCTTTGACGACATGGTCGTCGAGACGGCGTTCAAGGACAAAGTCCGCCGCTACTTGGAGGAGGCGCCAGGCCGCTCCTTCCACACTTGTTCCGGGGGCAGCACGTATTCGCATACCTTCGACGTCCAGCGTTACGCCAACTACAGCTACATCGCCGATCTGGGCGCGGGGCCGCACCTGAATTATTGGTTCTCCTATTTTGAAACGCCGGACAAGTGGGGCGATTTGATTCCGTCCCTGGGGCGTTCGCGTTGCGCCGAGGATGGCTCCTCGTTCTATGCGCCTGAACTGCTCGATGTCGACACCGTACGCTACCTGCCGGAATTTTCCCGCGCGCGGCTGTCCATGGTGCCGCTGCCGGGCAGCTTGCTGTACGAAGAGGAATACGGGCCGGTCTGCCGCGATCTCGCCGTGTACCGCCACTGGCGCGCGCGCGGCGTGGCCGGCCGGCACAGCCTGATGTACCATCCCGACGTACACGGCGACGAGCCCCGCCACTACCTCCAGCGCCTGAGTTCCGACGGCCTGCGTGGCGCCGTCATCCTGCGCCACCGCCCGCGCGGGCCGGTGCGGGTCTACCCCAAGGGGCTTCGCGCCGAAGCCGACTATTCCGTCCGCTTCGCGCACCGCCCCCCGGAAGGCGTGCGCACCGGCCGCGCGCTTATGGAAGAGGGCATCGCCCTAACCGACGTCGCCGACGGCGAACTCGTCTTCCTCAACCTCGACGATAGTCCCGGCGCGATGGGCGCCGGACCCAGCGTCGCGCCCGCCGCGCCGGCGCGCGCGGTCAAGCGCTATGAGATCAACATCGGCCACGAGGGCGTGGGGGTGTACTGGTCCTGCGGCGACGGCGCGTACAGCCACGAGGTGTCCCGCGACGGCCGGTCGCTCGCACGGGTCGCGACCGGCCGGTTCTGGTTTGACCGCGCGCCGGGCTGGGATCCGGAAGCGGTCTACACGGTACGCGCCGTCGGCCCCGACGACACGGAGGGGCCGGCCACCGTCGCCGAAGCCGTGGCCGGCGAAGCGCCCCGCCATCCCGCCGTGGGCGCGCACGGGCCGGACATGGAATGGCTGGGGTGGCGCGCCGAATTTTCCCGCGATCTGAAAGACTTTGAGCCGATGCGCTGGGTGCCGCCGGCCGCCACGCCCCTGGCCGATCTCGGCGGCACCCCCAACCAGCCCGGCGGCATCGAGGGCTACTGGGAAGGCGGGGCGTGCGCCCGCGTGGGACGCGGTTGGCAGCAGGCCTCGCCCGACGGCTACGGCGCTCGCGCCTGGACGGCGCCGGGCGCCGGGCGTGTCACGGTGACGGGCCGCGCGATGAAG
>JAVBSD010000440.1:0-3561 GCA_031547325.1 Victivallaceae bacterium
ATCGCCAGGGCGCTCGACGACCTGCGACGCTCCTGACCGGAAATCAACCTTGTTCGGGTTTGGCGTCGCGCTGCATCAGTTCGTCGATTGCCGCGGCCGGCGACTGGTTTTCGTAAATGATCCGGTACACCTGGTCGATGATCGGGGTTTCGACGCCGTGCCGCCGCGCCAGGGTCCGGGCGCCACGGCAGGTGCGCACGCCTTCGGCGACGCTCATGCCCATCTCTTCCAGGATCGCCGCCATGGCCCGGCCCTTCCCCAGCTCCTCGCCGACGTGGCGGTTGCGGCTGTGTCTGCTGGTGCAAGTCACGATCAGATCGCCGATGCCGCTCAGGCCGGCGAAGGTCGAAGCGGAACCGCCCAGCGCTGCGCCGAGGCGGCCCATTTCGGCGATGCCGCGGGTCATCAGCGCCGCCTTGGGGTTGTCGCCCAGCTCCATGCCGTCGACGATGCCGGCGGCGATCGCCATGACATTTTTCAGCGCGCCGCCGAGTTCGACGCCGACCACATCGTCGCCGGTGTAAACCCGGAAACAGCGGTTCATGAACAGTTCCTGCACCGTTTCGGCCGCGGCGCGGTCCCGGCCGGCGGCGACCACCGCGGTCGGCATCCGGCGGGCCACCTCTTCGGCGTGGCTCGGCCCGGACAGCGCCACATAGCGCGGCATTTCGCCCCACACCTCGCGGGTCATCGCGCCGATGGTGAGCCAGGTGCCGTCCTCGATGCCTTTGGCGATGTTGACCGGCAGGTGGCGGGACGGATCGGCGAAGGGCGCGAAACGCTCGAGCACGCCGCGCAGATACTGGGTCGGCGTGGCCAGCACCAGGACCCCGGCTTGCGCCGCGACGGCGGGATCGGCGGTGAAAGAGATCGATGCGGGGAAGGTCACACTGGGCAGAAAACGCGGATTGGCGCGTTCGCGCCGCATGACCTCCAGATAATCGGGAAACGCGCCCCAAATGGTGACCGGGTGGCCGTTTTCCGCCAGGTTGATCGCCAGGGCGCTGCCCCAGGCGCCGTCGCCGAGAACCGCGATGTCCATATTATGCCCCTTCTTTGCGCCCGAAGCGGTTTTCGGTACCGGCGATCAGGCGCTTGATGTTGCTGTGGTGTTTGAGAATCGCCAGCAGCGCCACCACCGCCAGAAAGATCAGAACCGGCCGCGGCTGCGGCTGCCAGCCGAGCGCCGAATAGCCCCAGGCCAGAAAGGGCAGCGCCGCCGCCGCGACGATGCTGGCCAGCGACACGTAACGCGACACGAGAAACACCGCCGCCCACACCGCCAGCGCGCAGCCGAGCGCGGCCGGCACCAGCGCAAAGACCGCGCCGGCCCCGGTGGCGACCCCCTTCCCGCCCTTGAAGCCCAGGAAACAGGTGTACATGTGGCCGAGCATGGTTCCGGCGATCGCCAGCAGCGGCGCGATCATCCAGGGATCGGCGGCGATCCCCCGGTCGACCAACAGCCGCACCGCCGCCACCGGCAGCAGGCCTTTCAGGAAGTCGAGCAGAAAACACAGACGGCCCGGCCCTTTGCCGACCGAGCGCAGAACGTTGGTGGCGCCGATATTGCCGGAGCCGAGCTTGCGGATGTCCTTGCCGTAGGCCCTGCCGATCAGGAATCCGCAGGGAACGGCCCCGATGAAGTATGCCGCCAACAGAATGGCGCTGTAACCGATCCAGTACATAAAACCCTCTTTTTGACGCGTCCGGAGGTGGACAAATGAATTTTCGCACGGTAAATTACCATACTTCGAGGAGATTTACAAGCTGCAAGGGAGTATTCAGCGATGAAAAAGGCGGATTTGATCGTCGCGGCCAGCGAAACCTGCGCCGACCTGTGGTACGCCGGAGGGTTTCACGCCCCGGACGAGTTCATTTATTTCGCCACCCCGGAAGAACGCGCCATCGTGGTTTCGGCGCTGGAGATCGACCGCGCCCGCGTCGAAGCGCGTCCCGACATCCGGGTCTATGAATTCGGCGAATTCGTCCGGCCCGGGGCGCGCACCCCGGAACTGCTGCGCGCCATCGGCGAACGCTTCGCCATCACCACCTGGCGGATTCCCGCTTATTTCCCGGTGCGCCTGGCCGAACTCCTGCGCCGCGACGGCTGCGCGTTGAACGTGGTCGAAGGAGGCTTCTTTCCGGAACGCCAGTTCAAGCGCCCGGAAGAGATCGGCCACATTCGCCGTTCGCTGGCCACCGCGGAAAGGGCGATGCGCCGCGCCTTCGAGGTCATCGGCGCCTCTTCGGTGGACGCCGCCGGGTTCCTGACGTGGGAGGGCGAAGTGCTGACGTCGGAACGGCTGCGCCTGGAAATCGACGTGAAAATCGTCCGCGACGGCGGTCACGGCGTCGGCACCATCGCCGCCTCCGGGAGCCAGGCGGCCCAGCCCCACAACACCGGCTCCGGGCCGATCCGGGCCGGGGCGCCGATCGTGCTCGATATCTTCCCGCGCTCCCAGCAAAACGGCTACTGGGGCGATCTGTCGCGCACCGTGGTCAAGGGCAAGGCCGCTCCGGTGGTCCGGCGGGCCTTCGACGCGGTCAAGAGCGCCCGCGACGCCGCCATCGCCCGGCTCGCTCCCGGCGTCGACGGCCGCCAACTCCATATGGACACCCTGGAATTTTTTGAACGATGCGGCTTTCCGACCGGCGTCGCCGCCACCGGCGAACGCCGCGGTTTTTTCCACGGCCTCGGCCACGGCGTCGGACTCGAAATCCACGAGGCGCCGCGCCTCAACGCGGTGCCGGCGCCGCTCCTGGCCCCCGGCATGGTGGTCACCGTCGAGCCCGGCCTCTACGACCCCGAATGGGGCGGCATCCGCCTCGAAGATCTGGCGGCGGTCACCGAGTCGGGATGCGACAACCTGACGCGCATCGAAACCGAACTGGAGATTCCCTGAAAAATATTTTCCGATTTTTCAGTTGACAGAATCCGCCAATGGGTGTATAATCGATTTTCAGCTTGCAAACAGAGACATTTTCAGAGCTGAAAGGATGATACCATGCCCCATTACCGGTCGCTGCCGAAGACCCGGGAGCCGCAGTTGTCGGTCACCCGCAACCGGAAAATCTGGATTCCGCTGCTGTGCGCCATGCCGGTCGCCGCGCTGCTGATCTGGCTGGTGACGGCGCTGTCGCCCGAGCCGCAGACCGCCAGGGACATCCTCGCCAAAAAATCGTGGACGCCGGAGGAGTTGTCCCGGGCGATGGGGCAGATCCATTCGATTCAGAGCGACCGGCGCGAACGCGACGACGCCATCGATTACCTGCGCCACCAGATCGCCAATTATCCGCCGGAGATCCAGACCCAGATCCGCTGCGACGCCACCCGCAGCTGGATCCGCAACAGTCTGTCGCAGTTCCGCGCCCTCCCCGCCAACCAGCGCGCCGATATCATCGCCCGGATGCAGGCCAACACCAACCGCACCCTGGACGAAATCGAAAAACGCAGCAGCACCCAGGATCTGCGCAACGCCCAGAGCACGCCGGAGGGCCGGGCCTTCGCCGACGAAATGACCCGGGTCGCCTTCGCCGAACTCAGCACCGACGAACGCCGCG
>JAVBSD010000038.1:0-2712 GCA_031547325.1 Victivallaceae bacterium
CTTGGCGTTCAGCACCAGCGACACGGTGGCGTTGGAAACCTTCGCCGCCCGCGCGATATCCGCCAGCGTCGCCCGCGGCCGGGCCTCCGGGACCGATGTTCTGTTCCTCGCCGACATAGCTTCCCAATCCACCAAGTTAACCGTTTAACTTATATTATAGCCAATTTCCGACAAAAGTCAATACCTTCCGAAAAAATTTGTCGATTTTTTCAAGCCTGGCGGTAATTTCGTTCATGTTTCCGATAAAACCGTACATTGCTTTCCGGCCGTTGATCGTGTAATATATGCCTGGATCACAACCGACAGGGGGATTCGATGATCAGCAAAGTCGATTTCGCTTATGCCTTCGCCGCCCCGCACCGGGTGACGGCGGCGATGCCGGTGGCGCCGGCGAAAAGTCTGGTGGACATCACGCCGGAGACGGTCACGGTGTCGTGGATTTACGACGACTTGCGCCGCTTCCCGCCCGAATGCGCGATGATGCTGCCCGGCAACGGGCTGCTGTGGAATTTCGGTCTGACATTGAACAGCGGGGAGATGCCGCTCCTGTGGCGGGAATGGCGCCGGATGGAGGGGTGGATTCCGTCTCTGGCGGCCGCCGGCTCCGGAGGAACGATCCGGACCTCGCTGCGGGCGGTCCCGACGCCGGAAGCGCTGGTGCTCACCATCGAATGCGCCAATACCGGCCCCCTGCCGGCGGCGGTCGAATGCGAATGCCGGGCCGCCTGCCGCGGCGGTTACGGCGGCTGGTCGCCGCACTGGATCGACCCGGAAGTCCCGGCCGATCATCTGCTCGCCGGCTGGCACGACCGCGCCGACCGGGTCCTGCTGCTCGCCGGCGGCATGGACGCCGCGCGCGCCGTCCCGGCCGGCCCGACGCACGGATTGGTGTTTTCGCTCGAACTGGCGCCGGGGGAAACGAAACACCTCCGGCTGGTGCGTCCGTATGAGGCGTACCAGGCGTCGCTGCCGGAGCTGCGCCGCCGCGATTGGCAACAGGCCGAGCTGGAGGGCTTGCGCCTCTGGCGCGACAAGATGGCCGGCCTGGCCGAGATCCGGCTGCCGGACGAGCGGGTGACGGAGGCGTTGAAGGCCGCCGTCGCCGACATCTTCGTCATGCAGGAGCCCGCCGCCAACGGCGGGATCGCGACCGGCGCCGGCACCCAATGCTATCGCGCCCCCAATTCAACCGAAGGCAACATCGCCGACATCGCCCTCGCCCAATTCGGGTTCGCCGCCGACGGCGCGGCGGGCCTGGCCATGAGCCTGGCGGCCATCGGCTCCGACGGCGACTGGAACGATCCGCAGGGCTGGGGACATACCATGTGGTTCCTGGCCGGCTTCAAAGCCTGGTGCGTAGTGGAATACTACCGCCTGGCCGGCGACCGCGCCTGGCTCGAAGGCTACTTCCCGTCGATGCTCAAAGCGGTCCGCTGGCAGAAGCGGATGCGCGCCACAACCCAACGCCTCAA
Source organism: Victivallaceae bacterium (assembly GCA_031547325.1). Classification (GTDB taxonomy): domain Bacteria; phylum Verrucomicrobiota; class Lentisphaeria; order Victivallales; family Victivallaceae; genus JAVBQJ01. The sequence continues at coordinate 1,473 of JAVBSD010000038.1, forward strand.
CGCCGACGGCTCGCGCCCGGCGACCTACGGGCTGATGCCGCGCGGCTTCGGCGACTGCGGTCTGATCGCCGACGGCGATTGGTACGGGGTTTTCTATCCGCACAACTTCTACGCGTTGCTGGCCGACGCGCTGACCCTGGAGGCGGCGCGGATCCTGGGACGGACGGACTTGCTTGCGGAACTGGAGGAGAACCACCGGACGGCCCTGGCCGACCTCCGCGCCTCATTGGCGGCCGGCAGCATCGCCGAAGAGGATTACCGCTGGATTCCGGCGGCGCCGGGGTGCCGGAGCGGCAGCCGGTACGGCGCTTTGTGCGCCGCGGTGCCGTGCGGCGTCCTGGCGTGCGACGATCCGCTGATCGAAGGCACCCTGCGTTACCTGAATTCCAACCTCACTCCCGACGGCGGCCACCTCCACACCGGCTGGATGGAGGACGGCTTGTGGGTGGCGATGGAGTTGGACAACATCGCCCCCGTGCATCTGGCCCGCAACGAAGGCGACGCGGCGGCACGGCTGCTTTATCTGACGCTGAACCGCGGCACTCCTCTGTACAGTTGGTGTGAAGAGCGCGGCGCCGAAGCGGGTTCGCCGCAGATTTCCGGCGACCTCCAGCACCTGTGGACGCCGGTGGCGGTGGCGCGTTATTTGCACGACGCCCTGGCCTGGTGCGACGAAGACACCCTGCATCTGGCGCGCGGCGTCGATGCCGAATGGTTCGCCGCGCCGGGCATCGAGGTGCGCGGCCTGCCGACCCGCTTCGGCAAAGTGAGTTATTCGATCGCCTGGGACGCCGGGACGCGGCGGCTCGCCGGATGGGCGGAATTCCCGCGTCATCCCGAGCTGCGCCGGGCGCGGCTGGAGCTCCGGCTGCCGGGCGGGGAGTCCGCGCCGGTCTTGACCTGGGACAACCCGGCCGGCCGGTTCGAAATCAAACATGGGAGTTGACATCATGATCGCACGACTGATTGCCTTTGCCCTGCTGGCCGCGGTGCTGTTTCCGGCCGCCGGCGCTGAAATTTCCCTGCCGGAGCTGCTGCAAAAAATGGACGCGGCCGTCTTCGCCGACCCGGAAAAACCGGTGACGACCCTGGACATGACGCTGACCGGCGAGACGATGACCTTCCGCAAGTTTTCGCGCGGCCACGGTCTCAGGATCAATTTGGGCGACTGGGCGTTCATTGTGGCCAATGCCGAAGGCGTCTTCGCCGATTACCAGCCGGTGTCGCCGGAACTACTGAA
>JAVBSD010000308.1:0-10318 GCA_031547325.1 Victivallaceae bacterium
CATGGAGCCGGGCCGGCCGCGGCATCAGCCGCGAACCAATCCCCTTAAAGACAGTCGGGAAAGATCAAAAAACGGATTTTGCTTTGATTTTCGTCAATTCGGCGTTATTTTCCCGGAGCGTTCCGATCTCATATTGAAAAGGGGGGAGTGGTATCGATGAAGAGTGATCTGACCTGGCTGCGTCAAACCTGCTGGCTCAACGACGCCCGGCTCGCGGGGCCGGTGCGCGGGGTGGCGTTGATTTTCACCGGCCTGGGCTGCGGTTACCATGGCGAATATTACACTCCTTTCGAGCTGGACATGGCGGAGCGCGGCGTACTGACGGTGCATGTGCATTACGGTCCCTGGTCGTGGATGAACCGGGAGGCGCGGCGTTTCGTCGACCGGGCGGTGGCGACGGTTTACGCCGGGTTCGGCCTCGACGATTCGGTTCCGTTGATTTCGTTCGGCGGCAGCATGGGCTGCTGCGCCACGCTGCTTTACGCTTGATACGGCGCGAAAGCGCCGGCCGCGGTGGTGGCGCACTGGCCGGTCTGCGACATGGTCTACCACTTCACCGAGCGGGTCGACATCGCCCCGACCTTTCACCACGCTTTCGGCTCCTACCCGGAGCCGCTGGAAGAGGTGATCCTGGAGCATTCGCCGCTGGCCCAGGTCGGGCGGATGCCGGACGTCCCCTATCTGGTGATCCACGGGGACCGGGACCTGTCGGTGAACAAGGAGGCGCATTCGGACCGCTTTGTCGCGGCCATGCGCGCGGCGGGCCGGCAAATCGAATACCTGGAAATCCCCGGCATGGGCCACGGCACCAACGTGCCGCCGGTCTTCCACCGCCGCACCGCCGAATTCATCGACCGATACCTTCCCTAAAAGCGTCCCTGCCGCTGGTAGAGTCCCGGCGGCAGGCCGAATTTGCTCCTGAAAAAACGGGAAAAGGCGTATTCGCTGGAAAATTCCAGCCGGTCGGCCACTTCGCGGACCGTGACGCCGGGTTCGCGCAGCAGCGAGGCGGCGCGGGCCGCCAGTTGCCGGTCGAAGAATTTCTTGGCCGGCAAGCCGATGTCGGCCGAAAACTTGCGGGAAAACACCTCGCGCGGCATATGCATGACCGCCGCCAGCTCTTCCACCGTGGTCGCGGCGGTGCAATGCATGGCGATGTGGTCCAGCACTTTGCGGTAAGGCGCGAAGCGGCCGGCCAGCGTCAGCGGCTCTTCGCCGTAGCGCGACAGCAGAGCCAGCGCGACGTCGAGGATGGTCCGCTTCATATCCAGCGCCGCGGCGAGGCGGTCGGGGGTGTCGAACCATCCGGAGATCCGCTCCGCCAACCCCGGCGCCGCTTCGCTGTGCATCCGGCCCGCCCGCGAAAAGAGATCCACCCCCCGGTACAGCTCCAGCGTGAAATGCACCGAGACGAAGCGCAACCCGTCGTCGAGGCGGTAGGTCGCCGGCAGGAAGGCCGGGACGAAATAGAGTTCGCCGGGGACCAGGCGGTGTTCCGAATCGGCGTCGGAAATGCTGTTGCCGGCGCCGTTGGCGTTGGCGGTCACCACCAACAGGCGGTTGGTGGGGAAGGTGCTTTTCCGGGCGCAGGGGTACGGCCCCCGCGACAGGTGGCGCAGGGTGAATTCGATCTGGTTGGCCAGGCTCCAGATATCGTAACGGTTGCAATCTTCCGGCATACCGAAAAACATATCGCAAAATCACAAAATGTCAAGTTTTTGTATTTTTTCGCCATTCCGGCCGCGCCGTTTCCGGGGTATAATAATACCATGCAACCATAAGGAGCGTGGTGAATCATGAAAGAGCTTCCGCCCTTCGACAGCGTGCGCGAACGTCTGGAGCGCCAATATGAACTGGCGGTCTACGAGCCCGAAAGCGGCCTCGGCAAAGCCGAATTGGAGGCCGAATTCGCCGATCATTGCCGCGCCCATCCCGATGAACCGAGGGTTCTGACCCGGGCCTGGCTGATGCACCTGATCTTCACCAAAGGACGCATCGCCCCCGAGCGCGACAATTATTTCGCGGGCAAGGTCGATTCCTGCAATCTGCCGGAGGAAAACCGCTGGCGCTGGGTCGAGGAAGCCTGGGCCGGGGAGTTCGGCGACTCGGTTCCCGGCGTCAATTGGGTGACCGAGGTGACCGCCGAGCACGGCGTCGCCTACATGATCGATTACAGCCACGTCTGTCCGGATTGGCCGGCGATCCTGGCGCTGGGGCTGCCGGGATTGCGCGAACGCGCCCGCCGGGGCGGGGACACGCCTTTTCACCGGGCCTGCGTCCTGGTCCTCGACGGCGCGATGGCGCTGTGCCGCCGTCTCGGGACGGCTTCGGACAACCCGGCGCTCTCGGCGCTGGCCGAGCGGCCGCCGGAAACGCTGCACGAAGCCTTTCAGTTGGCCTACTTCTATCACGACCTGGTCGAACTCGAGGGCGAATCGGTGCGCACCATGGGCTGGTTCGACCGGCATTTTCTCGAATTCTACCGCGCCGACCTCGCCTCCGGGCGGCTGACCCGCGACCGGGCCAAGGAGCTGATCAAATACTTCTGGATCGCTTTTTTCGCCAAAACCGGCGGCAAGGCCTACGGCAAAAATTTCTGTTTCGGCCCTGAGCTCAACGAGCTCTCCTATCTCGGGATGGAGGTCTATCATGAAATGCACACGCCCGACCCCAAGCTCACCGTCCGGGTCGACCCCGAAAAGACTCCCGACCGGTTTCTCGAAGCCGTGGCCCGCAACATCCGCGACGGGCGCACCGGCATCGCCTTGCTCAACGATCCGGTGGTCATCGCCGGGCTGGTCAAGCACGGACGTTCGCCGGAGGACGCGGTGAACTACGTGCCGGTCGGCTGTTACGAACCGGCGGTGTTGGGGCATGAGCTCTCCTGTTCCGGGGCCGGTTTGATTTACCTGCCGCACCTGGTCCGGCTGCTGCTCGGGCGGCGTTGCGACTTCGGTTCTTTCGGCGAAGTGCTCGACGCCTATCTCAAAGTGTTGCGCGACGAAATCTCTTACCAGGCGCGGCAGCAGTCGCGCTGTGAAAAGCTGTGGCCCATGACCAATCCGTCGCCCTTGCTGTCGGCGGGCTTTGGCGACTGTGTCGCCTCGGGGCGCGATGTTTCCGAGGGGGGAGTCCGCTACAATACTTCGGGCTGCCTGATCGGGTATCTGGCCGACGCGGTCGACTCGCTGGCGGCGATCGACTGGTTGGTTTTCCGGGAGAAGCGCTGTACGCTCGCGGAGCTTTGGCAAGCGGTCGAAGCCGATTGGAAGGGTCGTGAAAAACTACAGCTTCTCGCCCTCAACCGCGCGCCCAAATGGGGCAACAACGATCCCGCCGCCGACGACATCGCCGTGGCGATCACCGCTTGCGCCGGGCCGTGGATGAACCGCCGGCCCAACGGGCGTGGCGGCACGATGTTCGCGGCGGTTTTCGGTCAGATGGTGGTGGAGTACGGGCGCCGGGTGGGGGCGTTGCCTTCGGGGCGCAACGCCGGCGCGCCGCTCTCCAAAAATCTTTGCGCCTGTGTCGGCATGGATCGAAACGGGGTGACGGCGTTGATCGATTCGGCGACCAAGATCGACTTGACCGACTACCCCGACGGCGCCTGTCTTGACCTGATGCTGCATCCGAGCGCGGTCGCCGGCGATGAGGGCGTCGACACCATCGTTGCGTTGATGCGGACTTTTCTGGACAAGGGGGGGAGCGGGTTGCAGTTCAACATTTTCGATGCCGCGACGTTACGTGACGCGCAGCGGCGGCCTGAGGTGTATCGGACGCTTCAGGTGAGGGTTTGCGGGTGGAATGTGAGGTTTGTTGATTTGGCGCCCGAGGCGCAGGAGACGTTCATCGCGCAAGCCGAAGCGGTGTCTTAAAAATAAAAAAAAATAAAAAATAAAAGGGCCGCCCGAAGGGCGGCATGGTCCAGGTTGGACAACCTGGTGCGATCCAACTGCATAAGTTGGTCGCCTGTCTAAACAGGCGAAACTCTAAGGAAGCCCGGCCGGGAGGCCGGGCGGAGCCGCCCGGACGGCGATGGCAGAGCGCGAGGGCCGGAGGCCCAAGCGCGTCGCTCGGAGCCGTGCCGGCCGCGGCATCGGCCGCGCACCAACAACCTCAAGACAGTCGGGAGAAAAACAATGAGTTCGGGTTTGATCGTCGATGTCAAGCGTTTCGCGGTGCATGACGGTCCGGGGATCCGGACGACGGTATTTCTGAAGGGGTGTCCGCTGCGCTGTCGGTGGTGCCACAATCCGGAGAGCATTTCGGGAACCCCGGAGCTGGGTTTCCTGGAGGCGCGGTGTTCCGGGTGCGGCGACTGCGCCCGGATCTGTTCCTGTCACAGCGTCGTTGGCGGAGGCCACACGATCGACCGTTCCGGCTGTACCGGGTGCGGCGGGTGCGTCCGGGAGTGTTTGCGGGGGGCGCTGGAGCTCCACGGGCGGCGGATTTCGGTGGAGGAGTGCGCCGGGATCGTTCTGGAGGACCGGGATTTCTATCTGCGTTCCGGCGGCGGCGTCACGGTTTCGGGCGGGGAGCCGCTGCTCCAGGCGGAGTTCTGCCGCGAGCTGCTGACGAAGCTCAAAGCCGGGGGCGTTCACACGGCCATCGACACCTCGGGCGACGTTCCCTGGGCGGCTTTCGAGGCGGTGCTGCCGGCGGCGGATTTATTCCTTTACGACTTCAAGCATGCCGATCCGGAGGCGCACCGGCGGCTGACCGGCCGGGACAATCAACGGATTCTGGAAAATCTGAAGCGCCTCGACGGCTCCGGCAAGGCGATTGAAGTCCGCATGGTCATGATTCCGGGTTTGAACATGGCGTCCGCCGATTTGGAAGCCGCCGGGAAATTTCTGGGGAGGTTGAAGCATCTCTCCGGCGTCCGGCTGCTGCCCTATCACGCGCTGGCGCGCGCCAAATACCGCTCGATCGGCCGTCCCGACACCATGCCCGACGCGCCTCCGCCGACGGCGGCGGAGCTGGCCGCGGCGAAGACGATTCTGGCGGGTTATTCTCCGGCGTGAACGCCGGCGCGGCGCAGGATGGCGGCGGCCCGTTGCAGCGCTTCGGCGTCCGGCGGGTCGACCCGGGGCATGGTGTCGGGCATGGCCAGCGCGCGGTATTTGCTCCGGGCCAGCGCGTGATAGGGCAGGAGCTTCACTTTGCCGGTCAGGATTTCGGCGGCGCGGCGCAGCGCAGCGTCGGAATCGTTGCAGCCCGGGATCAGGGGATAGCGGATTTCGAGGTTGACGCCGGCTTGGATCAGGCGGCGGAGGTTTTCGAGGATCCGTTGGTTGCTCCGGCCGGTCAGTTTCCGGTGCGCCTCCGGATCGGCGTGCTTGAAGTCGTAAAGGAATAAATCCGTGACCGGCAGCACCGCCTCAAAGGCTTCCCAGGGGACGTCGCCGGAGGTGTCGACGGCCGTATGAACGCCTTCGGCTTTGAGCTTGGCCAGGAGTTCGCGGCAGAATTCCGCCTGAAGCAGCGGTTCGCCGCCCGAGAGGGTGACGCCGCCCGTTTCTCCGAAAAAATCCCGGTCTTCGAGGCCGAGCCGCAGCGCCTCCTCCACCGTCGATCGGAAGCCGTAGCTGCGCAGGGCGCGGCCGAGGCAAACGGTTTCGCACGCCCCGCAGGCGGTACACCTGGAACGGTCGAAGAGATGGCCCTCCGCGCCGAGCGTATGACAGGAACAGACCCGGGCGCACTCGCCGCAATGCAGACATTTGTGCTCGTAGTACGCCAGCTGCGGCCGCGGGTCGACGCTCTCCGGGTTGTGGCACCACCGGCAACGCAAGGGGCACCCTTTCAAAAAAATCGCGGTGCGGATTCCCGGCCCGTCGTGAACCGCGAAGCGCTTGACTTCCAATAAATTTCCGGTGACGCTCATTCGCTGATGTTCCCGGCGCGTTTGATGTATTCGTCCTGTTCCTTGCGGGCGATGTCGTTGAAGCGGACGTTCCAGCCGCAGACCCGCACCTGGAGGCCCTCGTGTTTTTCGGGGTGCTCCTGGGCGTCGAGGAGCGTTTCCGCGTCCATGACGTTGAAATGGACGGCGAGCCCGTTTTTGGCGAAATAGGTGTTGAGGAGCCCCCGCATCGCCGCCAGCCCTTCCGGTCCCCGGACGGTGGCGGGGTGCATCATCACGTCCAGCGGCAGGTCTCCGGGGAAGAGCGCGGGGTCGAGCCGGGTGACCGACTTGACCAGCGCGGTCACGCCGTTGAGGTCCATGCCCATGGCCGGCGAAGCGTTTTTCGACATCTCCTCCCCGGCCCGCCGCCCGTCGGGGGTGGCTCCGGTCCGCTCGCCGAAGACGATGAACATCCGGGCGGAATGCAGCGAGGCGGTGTAAAAGCCGCCGCGGGCGTTGGGCCGCAGATTGATCTTGCCGGCGAAGAAACGGCCCAGGTCTTCGGCCAGCGCGTCCACTTCCCCGATGCCGTTGCCGAATTTGTTCCGGCAATGCAACACCTTCAGCCGCAAGGTTTCGTGGCCGGCCCAATTCGCGGACAGGACATCCCGGAATTCCGCCAGCGTGAGTTCCCGTTTTTCAAAAACGAACTCTTTGACCGCCATCAGCGCGTCCACGGCGGTGGCGAATCCGGCGCACAGAATGGACGAGAGGTTGTAAACCGAACCGTCCTGAAAGGCGTCTTTGGCGGTGCTGAGGCTGTTTTCGATGGTGGCCGAGTAAACCTGGGCCGGGCTGATCTCGTGGAGATATTGCTCCAGATCGTTGGAGACCAGGATATTGGCGTCGATGATCCACGCCAGTTGCCGGAGATAGGCGGCATAGAACATGTCGAAACTTCGGATTTCGGCAAGCTCCCCGGTCGGGACGCCGCACCGGATTCCGGTCGCCGGATCGACGCCGTTGTGAAAGATCAGCTCAAATGGCTTGAGCATATTGATATGGCCCGCGCCGGTGCCGTTGCCCCGCCCTTTGGGAATCAGCTCGTAACAGCCGGAGATGACGCAGAGGCGGGCCTCCTCCTCCGAACAGCCGAGGCCGAGCAGCGCGCGCCGGATGGCGGGTTCGCCGAGAAAGACCAGGCTGCTGTGGCCGCGCCGGATCATGTCCAGCGCCCGGTTCAAAAACGCCTCCGGCGTGTTCGGCGCGACTTTGATCTGGATTTTCGGCGTCGGAATATCCAGGGCGTCGTAGACCTCGAGGATCAGGTGCGAAAGCTCGTTGACGCCGCTCTCGCCGTCCTCCTCCGTCCCGCCGAGGTAAAAGGGATGGCCCCAATAGTTGTCGATCGACGCCCACTGCATCAGGAAATAAGCGAACAATTCCCGGATTTGCGCTTCGGAGAAGCGGCCTTCCGCGAGGTCCCGCCGGTAAAAGGGCGCCAGCATCCGGTCCAGGTTGCCGAGGGAACGCACCTGGAAGCGGTCGATGTGCTCACCGAAGACGAAAAACAGATAGATCAGCTGCAACGCTTCGAAGATGTTTCGCGGCGCGCCGCGGGTCAGGGCTTCCAGACACTCCGCCACCGCCGCGACCCGTTCGTCGCCGGGGGATTTTTCGAACGCGTAATGGCGGAAGCGCTCCAGCATGGCGAGAATCGCCGAATAGGTGATTTCGATGCCGTCGAAATAGGCGCGGGCGGAGTCGGTCAAGGCTCCCGCCGCCTCCCGCCGGGCGCGGTATTGCCGGGCGCGTTCGCGCAAGCCGGGGAAGCCGAGCGCGAAGACCGCGTCCCAGTCCGGCACGGAGTGGTCGAAGTCCGCCCAGATGCACGCGGCTCCGGAGCGGTTCAGGTCGTCCAGCAGCTTTTTAGTCCGCAGTTTGCCGGCCGCAACTTCATCATACCACTTCACCATCAGCGGACTCAGGGGCCGGTCGTTGCGGTCCCAGCAGCCGAAGGTCACGAACCGGTCGCGCGGATCGACGTCGATCTGAACGTGTTCGCAGATATAGGCGAAAGCCTTCGCCTTGACGATTTCGTGCGGCTCGTCCGCCAGCTCTTCCGCCAACCGGAGGAGGCTGCGTTTGAGCGTTTCGTTGTCCTCCCCCGAAGCGGGATCGCACACCGCCATGCGGAACTTCCGCTCCAGCCAGGGCCGGTCCTGCTCAAATGCGCCGAAGGTCATGATCTTCTCCGAATTATCGTTTTACGGCAATTGAAATTTTTCAATTCCTCGGTTATCTTATTATAATTTACCTGGTTCAGAGATTTTTTTGAATGGCGTTTTTTGGCCGAAAGATATAATTTTATGGCAGTGACGATTCGATACGATCTGTTGCGGATGCAGCCGCAGCTGCGTTTGAAGCTGGTTCACGCGGCGATCGGGAGCTATCCGTGCCGCACGGTGAAGGCTTCGCTGCCGCTGAACCGGCTGCTGCTGATTTTCGCGGATTCCGGGCGGGACGACAGCTTCATCCGCGACCTGGCGACCGGGGAACTGCTGCCGATGCGGCGGGATTGCGGCTATTTCATCCCCTGCGGCCACGAAATCGACCAGCATCAGACGGAGGAGCTGCGCTTCGTTTCGTTTCAGTTCACGCTCGATTTGTTTTACGGTTTCGACGTCATGGCGAAATTTCCGGAGTGCCGGGTGATCCGTTCGCCGGAGCTGATCGCCGAAGCGCAGCGGCTGATCCGGCTGCCGGACGCGCCGGCGGCGGTCTGCCGGATCAACGAAATTCTCTACGGCCTCTGCGCGCAATGGCTGGCTGAAAAGCCGGGAATCCTGGACGGCGAGCTGAAATACGCCGATTACTACCGGCCGCTGCGCGACTACGTGGAGAAGGAGGGCAGCGCCCTGACCACGGTGGCCATGCTGGCCGAGATGCACGACATGCGGCAGGATGTGTTCTCCCGGAAATTCACCGCGGAAATGGGCTTTTCACCCAAGGAGTTTCTGTCCCGGGTCCTGGTGCGGAAGGCGCTGCGGCTGCTGGACGATTCGCGGCTGCGGATCAAGGATGTCGCCGAACGGCTCGAATTCAGCTCGGAGTATTATTTTTCCCGGTTTTTCAAGCGGCACACCGGCTTTTCGCCGCGGGAGTTCCGTAAAAAAACGGCGCGCCCTCCGGGTTCGGAGGGCGCGCCGGATAGAGTCAGGCCAGGTCGATGACGCCGGCTTCGACGACGTCGGCCGCCGAAGTCCCGACCCACACCCGGTAACGGCCCGGATACACCTGCCACCGCTTGCTGTCCGGCTCCCAGCAGGCGAAATCGCGCCAGGAGAGCTTGAAGGCCACCCGGGCCGACTCCCCGGCGGCGAGCCGGCGCCGGGCAAAGCCCCGGAGCTCCTTGAGCGGCCGCTCCAGCACCGGATCGACCGCGCCGAGATAGAGCTGAACCACCGCGTCGCCGGTTCGTTTGCCCGCGTTGACCGCCTCGGCTTCGACCGAAACCTCCGGCGTGAAGGCGGCATGGTTGTTCACCTTGACCGCGAGCGGCTTGACCGCGAACTCGGTGTAGGCCAGCCCGAAGCCGAAGGGGAAGCGCGGCGCCACGCCGGCGCGTTCGAAATGGCGGTACCCGACGAACATGCCTTCGCTGTAATGGGTCCTGGGATCGGCGTCGGCCCGGTTGCCCGGATAGGTTCCGGCGGCGTGGCAGGGGTAATCCTCAAGGCGTTTGGCCCAGGTGAACGGCAGCCGGCCTCCCGGCGCGGCTTCGCCGAAGAGCATTTCGGCCACCGCTTTGCCGGCGGTTTCGCCGGGATACCAGGTTTCGAGCAGCGCCGGGACCCGGTCGATCCACTCCTCGACCGACACCGCCGAGCCGTTGACCAGCACCACCGCGCAGTTGGGATTGGCCCCGGCGACGGCGTCGATCCATTCGGCCTGGCCGGCCGGCAGCGCCAGATCGGGAATGTCCGCGCCCGGGACGTCCCCCCAGCCGAGCGCCTCCTTGTCGTAGAGGCGATGGGTGCCGCCGACGAAAATCACCGCGTCGGCCGCGCGGACCCCGGCCAGGGTCTCCTCGCGGAGTTGGCCGGAGGCCTCGCGCCAGCCGAAAATCAGCCGCGCGTCGGCCACCTCGGCGGTGGTGAATTCGATCTCGACCTGAGCGCCGTCGGCTTCCCCGGCGGCGAAGCGGTATTTTTCGTTGACCAGGGTCTGCGACGCGGCGGCGGCGGCGATCACGGTTTTGCCGTTGACCTTCATCGCGACCGTGCCGCGCTGGCCGATCATCGAGAACTCCGCCGCGCCCTTGCCGGCCGGATGGAGCGTGAAGCCGATTTTGACCGTGAACCCGCCGGCGGGAATCTCCGCGTCCTCCAGCGTCGCGGTCTGGAGGCCGTTGCCGCCCCACAGCCAGATCCCGGAATCGCTGTAACGCACCGCGACGCTCCGGCCGCC
>JAVBSD010000165.1:0-2704 GCA_031547325.1 Victivallaceae bacterium
CGCGGCCGCGACCACGCAGCCGTCGTGCGGCATTCCGGCGTATTTTTCGTCGAGCTCCGCCTGGCTGACGAAGCGGACGGTGGTCGTGTAAGGAGCGAAATATCCCGGCATTCCGACGATGGCGCGGGTGATCGCGTCGCGGTCGGCGCCGGCCGCGGGAACGACGAAGCATTCGCGGGTATGCATGTCGCCGGGGGCGAAGTCGGGATTTTTGCCCTGGCGCACCCGTTCGATCGCTTCGGGGATGGCGTGGGTGAACTGCCGGGCGTCGGCGACGCCGGGGATGGTGCGCAGCGCGTCGGAGTGGCCCATGCTCAGTCCGCCCTTGGGGCCGAGTCCGTAAAAACCGTAGGCGCGGGCGCCGGGCAGAAAGGCGTCGGCCAGGGCGCGTTCCAGCGAAAAAATCCCGGGGTCCCAGCCGGTGGAGATGACCGCGACACGGCCGGCGGCGGCCGCGGCTTCCTCCATGGCCTGAAAATATTCCGGAATCCGGCTGTGGTTGTCGAAGCTGTCGACGGTGTGGATCAGCCGGGCGAAGCGCGGCCCCAGCTCCGGCAGGTCGTTTTTGGAGCCGCCGCACAGGATCGCCACGTCGGCGTGGAGCTCGGCGAAGCGGGTTTCGGCCTCGGCCAGCGGCAGGATCGGAACGTCGTTGAGTTCGCGCGCCACCCGTTCCGGCGACCGGCTGACGACGCCGGCCAGTTCCATGTCGCGGTTGGCCGCCAATGCCGCGCGGACTCCGCGTCCGACGTTGCCGTAACCGACGATTGCCGCTCTGATCGCCCCCATGAAAATCCCCCGTAATATGTTATTTCAATTCCTATAATATAAACTTCAAACGGTGTAAAAACAAGACGAAATGCTTGGAAACGCGACAAATATCTCCCCTCGGGCTTGACAAAAATGTATTTTTTTGCTATAATTCATTTGAGGAAGAAAATAAAAACCCGTGAACGGAGGATCAGTGGTGGGCAAATTCGTTTTGCTGTTGTTTTGCATGGCCGGTCTGGCGCTCCACGGCGCGACGACGCTCAGTGTCCGTGATTTCGGCGCTTTCGGCAACGGCCAGACCGACGACGCCGCGGCCATCGGCAGGGCGGTCGCGGTTTTGGGTTCGATGACCGACGCCGAGCTGTTTTTTCCGGCCGGCTATTACCGGGTCGCCACGGCGGGCCGTCCGGCGATCGAGTTGAGCGGCGTTTCCCATGTCGGAATCCGTTTCGCACCCGGCGCGGTGCTCTATATGGACAATGGCGACGCGACCCACGCGATCGAGGTTCGCGCACCGGCCGAGCACGTCAGCTTCGACGGCGTCGCCATCGAATGGAGCAGGGCTCCGGAGAAGCCCGGCGCGGCGTGCGCCTTCGTCTTTGCCGGCGGCGAAGCGGAGGAGCGCATTCACGATGTGCGGCTGGCCAATTGCCGGCTGGTCAACCTCCCCGGCCACGGCGCCGAATTCACCCGGACCGACCGGGTGACGGTGCGCGGTTTCGTGCTGGTCAACGGCTACGGCGCGGGGATGCGTTTCCGCGATGCGAACGATCTCAGTTTGATGAACCTCAATCTGGGCCAGGCCGCCGGCGACGCGCTGGCGATCCTGTCCGCCGAAAACGAGCCGACGGTCAGCAGACGGGTTTCCATTCGCGGCTTCGAGGCGGACAAGGGCGCCGGCGCCGGCATCCGCCTGGACGCGGTCGAGGAGCTGATGCTCGATTCGGCAAAAATTTCCGGGCGTTCCGCCGGCATCGTCATCGAATCCGGCGGCCGGCGGCCGCCGCCGCGGCGGGCGGTGATTTCGGATGTCGAAACCGACGGCTGCGGCTTCGGAATCGAGCTGCGCTGTTCTGCGCCGGAGGACGCCGCGGCGCGGCGTTTCGATCTGGCCATGAGCCTCCTCAAGCTCAACAATTCCGCCAATGCCAACCTGCTGCTGGACAACGTCGACGGCGTCGGCGTCACCCGGCTCCGCGCCGAACGCAGCCGGGTGCGCCTGATCGGCGTCGGCGACGCCGCGTTGACCGACCTGACGCTGCGCAACGGCTGTCTGTTTTCGGTCGAAGGGGAATCGCCGTTGTTCGCCGCCGAGCCCTCGGAGGAGGCCGGGTGGCCGGTGCAATTGAACAAAGTGCGGGTCGACCGGAGTTCGGTTGTGTTTTCCGGCGTCGCCGGGGTGTCTTTGAAGGACTCCGAAATCTCCGATTCGCCGGAGAGTGCGTTGACGGTTTCCGGTGCGCGGCTGAGTGTTGTCGACGGCCTGAAGGTGGTGCGTCCCAACCGTGCCGGCAAGGAGCAGACCGCGGCGGTTTCCGCCGCCGCCGAAGATCTGGCGCTGCGCAATCTCGTCCTGGAGCTGGACGCCCGTTCCGGTATCCCGCTGGAGCTTTCCGGAGGCCGGATTGCGCTGCACGGCAAATTGAGTGCGCCGGCCGGCCGTTACGAGCTGACCGAGCTGTTGAAGCTGCCGACTCCGTTGGCTGATGATTTCCCCCGGGTCGACATGCGGATTGAGGTCGATTTTGAGGGGGCGATCTACGAGCTTCAGAGCACGCCGTCGCCCTGATCCCCTCTTCCCAAAAAAACAAAAAAAGTCGGCCGCCGCGCAGCAAGGCCAGGGTCCAGGTTGGACAACCTGGCGCGGTCCAGCCGCGTAGGCTGGTCGCCCATCTCAATGGGCGAAACTCTAAGGAAGCCCGGCCGGGAGGCC
>JAVBSD010000273.1:0-4340 GCA_031547325.1 Victivallaceae bacterium
AAATCCAGATCCCGGGGGGCGCGCACCTGCCACTCCTCCCGGATGGCGATGCCGAAGTCGCCGGCCAGGCGCAGCAGATGGCCGTAGCGGTGATCCTCGGGGATGCCGAGCCAGGCGACCGAGCGGTGGCCGAGCTTGCGCAGATGTTCGAGCTGCAAGCGCACCGCGGTTTCCAGATCGAGCTTGACGCAGTCGAAGCGCGGGTCTTCCTCGTAGAAGCTGACCGCCGGCAGACGGGCGTCTTCCGGCAATCTGCCCGGTTCGCAGGTGATCAGGCCGTCGGGATTCCAGTCGAGCACGCTCTCCACCGCGTTCGGAATTTCCTCGTAGCTCTCCCAAAAGGCGAACAAGGGCGAATATCCCCGCCGCCGCACCGTCCGGTGCAAGTCGGCCACCAGCTCGGCGAAATAGAAGTTGCGCGAACTCGGCAGCAGAATCCCGATGGTGTGCGATTTGCGCCGCCTCAGCTCGCCCGCCGCCCGGTTGGGGCGGAAACCGACCTCCCGCGCCACCTTGCGGATGTGTTCGGCCAGCTCCGGGCGCACCCGGTTCTTGTCGCGGTTGTTCAGCACCAGCGATACCGTCGCCTGCGACAATTCCAGCCGTTTGGCCAGCTCGGTCATGGTGATCCGCATCGTATTCCTTGTAAAAAGTTCGTTTTTGGGTTATACGTATAACTCACTTCTCTTCGGCGCTCCCCGCGATTGTCTTCGGGGAATTGGGTTATACGTATAACGTCATTCATAATTATAGCAAAAAAAAATGGTTTGTCAATAGCCGGACGCGAAAAAAGTGACAAATATTCCCCTTTGCCGTCCCGGCCGGGTGTGGCAATTTTCCGCCGCGCGGGTTATATTGGGGGGAAAAGCACAACCGAAACCGGGAGCAGTCAATGGAATTGTACGCGAAAATGACCGAACTCAGGCGGAGCATGGGGCGGGTCATCAAGGGCAAGGACGAGGTCATCGAACTGTTGCTGACCGCTCTGGCCGCCGAGGGGCACGTGCTGCTCGAAGACGTCCCCGGCGTCGGCAAGACCACGCTGGTCAAGGCGCTGGCCGCCGGGCTCTCCTGCGCCTTCAACCGGGTCCAGTTCACCCCGGACCTGCTGCCGGGCGATCTGTTGGGCAGCTCGATCTACAATCCCTCTTCCGGCGAACTGACCTTCCGGCCGGGGCCGGTCTTCACCAACATTCTGCTGGCCGACGAAATCAACCGCGCCAGCCCGCGCACCCAGTCGGCGCTGCTCGAAGCGATGAGCGAGCGCCAGGTGTCGCTGGAGGGGCGCACCACGCCGCTCGGGCGGCCCTTCTGGGTGCTGGCCACCGAGAACCCGATCGAATACCAGGGGACCTATCCCCTGCCCGAAGCCCAGCTCGACCGCTTCATGATGCGCCTCGAAATCGGTTATCCCGGCGAGGAGGCGGAATTCGAGCTCCTGGTCGACCGTCTGCGCGACGATCCGCTGGACGCCGTCGCCGGCATCCTCGATGCGGAACAGGTGGTCGCGATTCAGCGGGAGGTGCGCCAGGTCAAAGTCGACGATTCGATCGGCCGCTACCTGGTCGAGCTGGTGCGCGCCACCCGCGGGGAGACCCGCCTGATGCTCGGGGCCAGCCCGCGGGCGCTGGTCGCCTGGTGCCGCGCCGCCCAGGCCGCGGCGTGGATGCGCAATCGCGATTTCGTCATCCCCGACGACGTCAAACAAGTGGCGCCGGCGGTGCTGCCGCACCGGCTGATCGCCGACAATCCCAGCCGCTACGCCGGAGTCGACACCCGCGAGATCGCCGCCGAAATTCTGGGACGGGTCCGGGTCCCCCGCTGATGAAAATGCCCCGTTGGCTGGCTGCGCTGCGCGGTAAAACCGCCGGCCCGGATTGGGTGTGGCGCTCGATCGGCGACGGTTCCAAGCCGCGCCCGAGCATCCGTTCCGGGGCGGTGTGGGCGTGGGTGCTGGCCAACAAGTTTTTTTCGGCGCCGGCGTTGATGGCGCTGCCGGGAGCGCTGCTGCTCGGGCTTTATTCGACGCTGGCCCAGAGTTCGCCGGCGCGGGTGGTCTTTTTGCTGATCCTGGCGATTTTTCTGGGCGATCTGATCGCGGGGTTCGTTTTCATGCCGCGCGCGCACATCGAGCGCACGCTGCCGGCGCGGGTGCGCGCCGGCAACTCCTTCCTGGTCCGCTACACCGTGCGCAACCGTCGGCGGATGCCGGCCTACGACCTCGAACTCGACCCCGAACTCGGCTTCCAGTACTTCGAAACCCTCCAGCGCGCCGCCGTGACGGCGCTGCCGGGCAGAGGGACGGCGGAGGCGGGGCAGCGGCTGCTGGCGCTGAGGCGCGGCCGGTACCAGGTCGGCGGGGCGAGGATTGTTTCGCGTTTTCCGCTGGCCATCAGCAAGTGGTCGTGGCGCGGCGGCCGTTCGGGGGCGATGCTGGCGGTCTACCCGGAATACACCCCGTTGCTGACCCTGGAGCTGCCGACCGGGCGGCGGTTTCAGAACGCCGGTTTGAACCGGGTTTCCAAGGTGGCCGAGGCGGCCGATTTCTGCGGCTGCCGCGATTTCCGCGACGGCGACAACCCGCGCCACATTCACTGGCAGGCCAGCGCCCGGAGCGGCCGGCTGATCCTCAAGGAGTTTCAGGAGGAATACCTGTCGCGGGCGGCGCTCATCATCGACACCGGCATCGGCAAAAAACGGAAAAACGGCTCGCCGCAGCTCGAAGCGGCGTTGAGCCTGGCCGCCGCCGCCGCCGAATACCTGATGGCCGACGAATGCGTGGTCGACCTCTTCGCCGCCGGGCGCACCGTGGTTCACTTCCAGGCCGGGCGCAGCCTGGCGCCTTTCGAGGCGGTGCTCGACGTGCTGGCCGGGGTCGAAGGCGATTCCAGGCCGGAGCTCGGCCTGCTGTCGGGGGAGGTTTTCGCCGAAATCGCCGCCATCGGCTCGGCGCTGGTGATTTTGCTGTCGCTCGACGCGGAACGGCTTGAATTCGTCGCCAAACTGCGCGCCGCCGGGGTCGCGGTCAAGGCGGTGGCGGTCGCCGAAGAAGCCGGGGTTCCGCCCGCCGGAGTGACCCTGCTGACGCCCGCGGAGATCGCCGCAGGGAAAGTGAGGATGCTGTGAAGACGCCGGTTGCCGAACACTTCCGTCCCGCCGGCCGCCGGCCCTGGGGCGTCTTCATCCCGGCGGCGCTGGCGCTGGCGCTGGCCGCGGGCCTGACCGGCTGGTTCTTCGACCTGCCCCAGGTGCCGCTGTGCGCGCTGGGCATTCTGGCCGCTTCGGCGCTGACCCGGCGGACCTTCCGGATCGGCCGCCGCACCTTCGGCTACACGGCGCTCGGCGCGCTGGCGCTGGCGGTGGTTGGCAATTCTGTTATGCCTTTGGAAGTCAACCGCTTCGGCATCTTTACGATGATTTTTCAGTCGGAATACCTGATTCCGGCCACGATCTACTTCGGCTGCGCCGCCACCGCCTTCTGGTATCCCAGGGTGATGGCGGGGAGCGCCGGGGCGGCGGTGGTTTTCGCGTTGTGCGGCCTCGGCGACGTCGCCAGCTTCAGCGAACCCAGCCTCCGGCTGCCCTGGAACGGGGTGTGGATGGAGGCCTGTTACGACGGTCTTTACTGCGTCGCCGCGCTGGCGCTGTTCGGCCTGTGCCTGGCGGCCTGGGCCGCCGCCGAATTCCGGGGCAGGCCCGCCGGGCGGCGTCATTGGCTGCCGCTGGCGGTGCGGCTGTTCCTGCTGGGCGGAGTGATTCCGCTGGCCTGGCTCGGCGGCTGGCGGCTGCATCAGCAGTATGAAGCCGAGATCCGGCAGTTCGAAAACAATTTCACCATGAACCTCGCCAGCCACTGGTTCCGCAATCTCTCCCAGGGGCGGACCAGCCACTTCCCGCAGGAAGCCAACCTGTGGCGCGCCTTTCCGGGACTCGGGAGCGACGACGGCGGTTCCAAGATCCTGCTGCGCGCCGAAGGCCCCTGCCCGCCCGGCTACCTGCGGACCCAGGTTTATACCGCCTACGAAAACGGCACCTGGAAAAATCCGGCCGGCGAGGGGCGTTCCAGTCCCGTCTGGGAAACCGTCGGCGCCGGCGAAACCGCGCTGACCTTCCGCCGGAGCGGCCGGGCTCCGGCGGCGGGCGCGCCCGCGTGGATGATTCAGTGGAGCGGAGCCTTCCACTCCGAAGAACTGCCGGTGCCCGGAGATTGCGCGGCGCTGGAAATCATCGCCTCCGCGGTCGACGCCGGCGTCGACGGCCAGCTGGCCGCCCCCGCCTGGCTGCGTTCCGGCGGTGACCGTCCGCCCGCGGCCCTGGCCGATTACGGCGGCATGGCCGCC
>JAVBSD010000435.1:0-4279 GCA_031547325.1 Victivallaceae bacterium
GCCGGCGGCGGTGGACAGTTCGATGGCCAGGGTGCGCTTTTCGCCCGGCATGAGGGAACCCGTCTCCCGGCTCTGAAAATACAGCCCGTCCTTATCCTTGACGAACCAGTAGAGCTTCACCGCGCCCGGCGCGTCGGAGGCCAGCTCGGCTTCGACCGCCAAACGACGGCGCCACACCTCTTCGCGCCGCGGCCGGAAACTCTCCCGGGCCGGCTCGGCGAACAGCATCGCCCTCCCCGGCGCGGCGAACTCCAGCGTCACTTCGCCCGCCCCGCCGGCTTCGACCGGCAGCCGTTCTCCGGGCCGCGGCTCGACAAACCAGGCGGTTTCCGCCCGGACACCGGAGCCGGAGAGGAAAATCGCCGCAAAACAGAGAGCGATCAGGCATCCGCGAATCATTCCCAGACGCCGCGCTCCCATTCCAGCTTGCTCTTGAAAACGTTGCCGTTGACCGAGACGTTGAAGACCGGCTCGCTGTGGCTGTCGGCCGAATCGGAGTTGTTGAGATGCCACATGCAGCGCACCACCGGATAGAGGTCGGGCGGGTAGGCATAGGTGTAGATGTGCGACGTCTTGACCTGGTGCCAGGTGTAATTGTTCGGATTGGGCGTGAGCCAGCTGCATACCGAACCGGTCAGCTCGTAGAAATAGCTGATTTTATCGACCGCCGCGTTGCCGTTCTGCCCGTTGGGACTGTCGGCATTGCCGGGACGGTCGTAGGCTTCGGTGTAGTTGTTCAACGGATGCATCCGCCATTCCTGCGGGGTACGGTTCTGGCTGTCGAGGCGGCAGCGCAGAATGCGTTCGGTGGAAATGTAGTCGTCGTAAACCATCTGCGACAGCCAGGCGGGAAACACCTCGTTGCAGTCGTTGCGGTACATCGTGATCGCCAGGCCCTGCTGGCGCAGGTTGCTGACGCAGGTGATATCGTTGGCCTTCCGGCGGGCCTTGGAGAGCGCCGGAAGCAGCATGCTGGCGAGCACGGCGATGATCGAAATCACGACCAACAGTTCCATGAGGGTGAAATTTTTGCGCATTACAACCATCAACTCCCGAGGATAAGATGAAATTGCCGATTACCGCTTTATAACGTTTCCTGCCGCCGCTTATTGTATGCGGATGCAAAAAAACTTGCACAAACCGGGTCTGAATGCTATTTTATGTGAAAACATCGAAGAGAGAGTAAGCGGATTGTGAAAAATCATCCACCCGTTCCCCCGCATCTGCTGCGTCCGGTCGGTGAGCTGATCACCGACGTCGGCAGCCGCGCTGTCCGGGTCACCAACGGTTATCAATCGCTGGTGGAGTTCGTCGGCGAAACGACCGGCGACCTGCTGGAAACCCTGCTCAAGCCGCAGCGCTTCCGCTGGCGCGACTTCCTGTATTATCTGGGCATGTGCGGCAGCGCCACGCTGAAGATCGTGGCCAGCATCTGTTTCCTGATCGGCATGGTCCTGGTCTTCCTCTCCGGCTTCTACATGCGCGATTACGGTCTGGAAATGCTGGTGGCGGACGGGGTGGGCTACGCGGTATGCCGGGAGATCGGCCCGTTGATGGTGGCGATCGTGGCCACCGGCCGCGCCGGTTCGGCCTTCGCCGCCGAAATCGCCACGATGAAGGCCAACGAGGAAATCGACGCGCTGCAGACCATGGGCATCCGCCCCGGACGCTACCTGGTGATTCCCAAGCTGCTGGCGCTGGTCATCGCGCTGCCGCTCCTGACCGTCTTCGGCGACCTGATCGCCATCATCGGCGGCATGCTGGTCAGCGCGGTTTATATGGATATCCCGATGCAGATCTTCTGGGGCCGGATCTGCAACATCGTCACGCCGACGGTGTTCGTGATGGGCATCTTCAAGAGCTTCGTCTTCGCCGTGCTGATCGCCCTGATCGGCTGCCGCAAGGGCCTCGCCGCCCGCGCCAACGCCCAGGGGGTCGGCGCCGCCGCGACCGACGCGGTGGTGGCTTCGGTATTCGCCATCGTGATCGCCGATGCGATCATGGCGACGTTGTTCACATTGCTGAGGATGTAAACGATGACCCGGGAGAATATCATCGAGGTGAAAAAACTCACCATCGGCTACGGCCGGGAAGTCGTCCAAAAGGACCTCGACTTCACGGTGTGCCGCGGCGAAGTCTTCGGCATCCTCGGCGGCTCCGGGTGCGGCAAGTCGACGCTTCTGAAAAATATGATCGGCCTCTACCGGCCGATGCTCGGCGAAGTCGTGGTCATGGGCGAAAACCTGACTCTGGCGCCTCCGGCCAAAAAACGTCAACTGATGCGGCGCTTCGGCGTCACCTACCAGTCGGGGGCGCTGTTCACCTCGATGACGGTGGGGGAAAATATCGCGCTGCCGCTGACCGAGTTCACCGACCTGCGCGGCGGCAAGCTCCGGGAAACTGTTTTGAGCAAGCTCGAACTGGTCGACCTCGCCGACGCCGTCGACAAGATGCCTTCGGAGCTCTCCGGCGGCATGCGCAAGCGCGCCGGGCTGGCGCGGGCGCTGGCGCTGGAGCCGGAGCTGCTGTTTTTCGACGAACCCTCGGCGGGACTCGACCCGATCACTTCGGCGTCGCTGGACCGGCTGATTATGGATTTGAAAACCAAACTCGATACCACGGTGGTGATCGTGACCCATGAACTGGCGAGTGTTTTCGCGATTACCGACCGGGTGATCATGCTCCGGGAAGGCGCAGGAGGCATCGTCGCGTCCGGCGATCCGCGCGAACTGCGCCAAACCGCCGACGATGAGTGGGTCAAGGCTTTTTTGAACCGGGAAACATGGAAACAGGATCATGAGCGGTAAGCAGAATTTCATCATCGGATTGTTCGTTCTGGCCGGCCTGGCGCTGCTGCTGGTCATGCTCTTCGCCTTCGGCGCGGCCGACAGCTTCACGCCCAAGGTCCGGCTGGTGACATGGTATTCGGAATCGGTCCAGGGGCTGGCCAAAGGGTCGCCGGTGAAGTACAAGGGCGTACCGATCGGCAAGGTCGACGCCATCACCATCCAGATCGACGGCAAACTGATCCGGGTGGAGATGGAAATCGAGCTGGCCCCGATTTACCTCGGGCAGAACCTGACCCGGAACGCCCAGGAGGCCGAATTCCGCGGTTTTGTCGAACAGGAGAGCAGCCGGGGCTTGCGCTGCCGCCTCGAATACTCCGGCTTGACCGGCACCAAGTTCGTCGAAATCGACTATTTCGCCCAGCACGGCGAAACGCCCCCTGCCCCGGCGGGAAACGTCGGCGCGATGCTGTACATTCCGTCCAAGGCGTCGACGCTCTCCGATACGCTGGAGATGGTCAGCACCTCGTTGAAAAACATCTCCAGCGTCGACTTCGGCGGCATCGCCAAGGATTTGCGCGACACGATGCACTCGTTCGACAAGCTGCTCAACGATCCGCACTTGGCGACGACGCTGCAGAACCTCGACGCGATGAGCGCCAACCTCCAGGCCAGCACCCAGGTGCTGGCCGAAACCCTGACCGAAGCCGAACTCAAATCGCTGTTGTCCACGCTGCATAATTCGGCCGAAAGCCTGACTTCGCTGGCGGGAGAGATGAGCGAACAGCTGCAGGCGGCGCAGTTGCCGGAGAGCACCGCGGCGTTCCGTCGGACGCTGGACGCGATCACCGCGTCGCGGACGTTGGTGGACAAGGTGGCGGTCCGCATATCGCGCACCTTGAACAAGGTCGACGAGCTGGCCGAAACCCTGGCCGAAGATCCCTCCTCGGTATTGCGTGGGAAAAGACGCGCCCCGGTTGACATGGAGTCATTGGAGCGCTAAATTAAAGACCAGCGCCGACTTAGCTCAGTTGGTAGAGCAGTTGACTTGTAATCAGCAGGTCGCCGGTTCGAGTCCGGCAGTCGGCTCCAGTTTTATCCCGGAAATCGGCAGTTTACGCCTCAAAACCATCACACGGGAAAATATCCTCCGGTTTTCGGAGCGCCCCGGAATTCGACCTTGCCATCGGCTTTCAGGCGTTTCAGGTAACGTTCCACCGTCGGGGGGCTTTTGCCCAGGGCTTGCGCCAGAGCCGGCACCCGGCTGCCCGGGTGCCGGGCGATGAGCTTCAGGAGTTGATTTACTCCATCATCAACTCCATCATTACGGGAAGATACTGCCTCATCTCCCAACAGCCGCAGCAAATCCCGCTGGGTTTCGACAACCCGCTCGACGATGAAATCGATAAATCCCCGCGTATCGACATGAGCCTGTTCCAGAGTGGCGATATATTCCCGGCGCAGGATCGGCGGAATGATCGCGATGTTGTAGC